>JAMPEL010000086.1 GCA_023665185.1 Roseburia sp. | reverse complement strand
TCGGGCATTTTTCCGAATCACGTCCTCAAAAAGACGAGAGCCGCCTTTTCCATGCTCCGAAAAACAAAAATGGATCTTGAACCCAGAAAAAGACTATTTTAAGACAAAGTTCTCTTAACTCGCTGATTATCAATACATCCTATTTTGACTTGAACCATGCGTTTTACATCAAAAACCGCGTACTTTTCGCTAAAAATACATTTGATTGATTATCAGTGGCTTATCAACGAAATGTTCAAAAATCAAGCACCGGGTCCAAGTCGGTAGCCGCCCCAAATGTTAAAATCCACTTTCATTTCCAAGTGACAAAATGTCAGAACTTCCCTTGCCGCATACTGTTGTCCGACAATATGTGCGGCTGAATGGCTCAGGTTTGAGGCTTTTGTTTATAAATCACATACAAGCGATGCAATGGATATATGGAGACACTGCAATATATTTGATAGGGGCTATATCCATAGTGTGTCGCCTGTCAATCGAAATGTCGGATGAACCTCTTTTTTTCTTGTCTGTATACAAATCTCGTGATTTATATATATCTTTGCCAAATGAGAAAATCAACAATCAGAATCTTTATTCTTTTGCTGTTCTTTGTTTCTCCATTTTCAGCAAAAGCTAATATGATTTGGCCGTCAGTCTATATTTTAGACCAATATTATAGTTGGTATGTGATAGCTATTGGGCTGTTTGTAGAGTTTTTTGCTACAAAGTTTTTCCTTAAAGTCCGTTGGCTCAAGTCTGCATTGATAGCGATAGTCATAAACCTGATTTCAGCTTTTGTTGGGATTTTATTAATTCCAATAAGCGGTATTTTCGTTGAATTTCTATCTATCCCTTTTGGTGGTGGAACTTTTGATATATCACATTGGGTTCTTGATTATATTGCAGTTGCATTATGCAATGTCGTTATTGAGGGATTGGCACTTAAATGGGTTTTCAAATATCCATTTAAACGAAATTTTTGGTGGCTTTTTGGAGCAAATTCCATTAGTGTTCTTATCTGTGCATTTGTCCCTATGCCCCATTATTAATATGTAAAAGAGATAGTCTTCGTCACGACAACCCTTGTCATTGCCCGGCGGTAGCCCTTTCACATGGCGATAGGGCCTGTCTTTACGCAAATAATAAAGCCGGTATAGGCGGGCTTTGGTTTTATTATTATTTTTTGTGTGTCGTATGAAATGCAGAACGGAGAATATTTCGTATTTTTGCCGCACTAATATAGTTTTTTATTGAAGATGAAACGATTTCTTGTAGTTATATGTTGTTTGTTGGGAACGCTATGCACGGTCTGCGCCCAGAACATGCGCGACTTGATAAAAGAAATGCCGGACTCGGTGATGCCTCTGCTTACCCACAACAACAGGCTTGACATGATTGATTATCTCGATAGCAATATGAAGGCGGAAATTTCCAACAGGTTTGGCGGGCAAAGTGAGATGGTCGTGATAACAGATGACTATGTGGACATTAAAGTCTCGGAGCAGTCGGAGGTGGCTTTTAAGCTGCTTCCTTTTGGAGACGACAATATAATATGTATGATTCATACATGCCAGTCAGTAGCCGATGACAGCCGGATAAAGTTTTATTCCGCACAATGGAAACAATTGCCCGGAGAGTCTTTTTTCTCCCAGCCTTCGTCTGACGACTTTCTTCTGAAGCCGGACACATTGTCGGAGAGCGAGTTTCAAAGCGTGCGCAATAAGATTGACGCCACTTTCATAAAGATGGTTTTTGTGAATAATTCCACGGATATGGTCTTGACATTCACTACTCCGGAATATATGAGTGAGGATGACATGGCGATTGTAGCCGCTTATTTGCGGGAGCCAATCAGAATGAAGTGGAGCGGTACAAGATTTGAGTGAGCCGCATTCCATCCCTGCATTCCCAACGGGTAAAATGCTCTGTATGGGGTGGTCTTTAATATAAATGTCGTATCTTTGCATTGTATATGAGCAGAATAATGTCGATAGATTATGGGGCGAAACGGACAGGAATAGCTGTGACCGACCCATTACAGATGATTGCAAACGGGCTGACTACTGTGGCGACAGCGCAATTGCAGGATTTTCTGAATGATTATTTGGAAAAAGAGGACGTGGAATGTATTGTGATAGGATTGCCGAAGCAGACTAATGGCGAATATTCGGAAAATATGAAGCGTATAACCCCTTTCGTGAATCGTCTGCGGAAACTGTATCCTCGTATTAAGATAGAATATTATGACGAACGTTTCACTTCCGTGCTTGCCCACCAGACCATGCTTGACAGCGGTATAGGCAAGAAAAGCAGGCAGAACAAGGCACTTGTTGACAAGATAAGTGCCACGATTATTTTGCAGGATTATATGGAGTCAATGCGGTTCAGAATATAATAAGGAACAGAAATATAGAATATAAAGAGTTTGTTTCCGGCATTTTGCCGGATGGAAAAGTATAAAATAGAAAGGATTTATTATGATTTTACCAATGTACATATTCGGGCAGCCTGTTCTCCGTAAGCAGGCTGAAGATATAACTCCTGATTATCCGGAGCTGAAGGAACTTATCGCCAACATGTTTGAGACACTGAAAAAGGCTGAGGGTGTGGGGCTTGCCGCTCCTCAGATTGGACTTTCCATACGGGTGGTGGTGATAGACCTTGATGTAATCAGTGACGACAGTCCTGAATTTAAGGGATTCCTTCGTGCTTACATTAACCCGCGCATCATAGAAGTGGGCGAGGAAATGTGCTCGATGGAAGAGGGATGTCTGAGTGTTCCCGGCATACACGAGAGCGTGAAGCGTCCGTCGAAGATACATGTGAAGTATCTGGACGAGGACATGAATGAGCATGACGAGTGGGTGGACGGATTTTTGGCGCGAGTGATGCAGCATGAGTTCGACCATCTTGACGGAAAACTGTTTGTCGACCATCTGTCTCCGTTCCGCAAGCAGCTCATCAAGTCCAAGCTTCTCGGAATGACAAAGGGAAAGGTGAATTGCGGATATAAGGTAAAGGCAAATCGATAGAAGAGAGATTGGCAAAATTTCCTTACCGGGGAGCTTGCCATGCAATGTGAAAGGTAGAGAATGAAACTGCTGTTTCTGATATTGATGTCTGTGATGTCTCTTGTCGCTCGTGCCCAGTTTGACACAGGGAGAATAATGAAAGTGGGGCGCAATGCGCTCTATTTTGAGGACTATGTGTTGTCTATTCAGTATTTCAACACGGTGGTCAATTCAAAACCTTATCTCTATGAGCCTTATTTTTATCGCGGGCTTGCCAAGTTTCATCTCGAAGACTATTCAGGGGCAGAGGCTGACTGTACGGCAGCCATAGAGCGTAATCCGTTTTTCCCGAACAGCTATCAGGTCAGAGGGCTTTCCCGAATCAATATGAACGATTATGCTGCTGCGGCGGAAGATTATGCGAAGGCGGTGGAACTGGAACCGGAGAACAAGTCGCTGTGGCACAATCTGGCTTTGTGCTATATAGAACAGAAGAGTATGGAAAAGGCTGATTCCGTACTGGACTTGATAATTGGCAAGTGGGCTAAGTATGCGGACGGATATTGCATGAAGGCGGAAATAAAGCTCCAACAGGAGGATACGGTGTCGGCGGAGGCGATTATAGACAGGGCGATAGAGGCCGATTCTTATCATGTACCGTCTTTGTCTCTCAAGGCAGTCATGCTCATGGCGCGTGAGGACTATGTGATGGCGGAGAAAACATTGAATGAGGCTGTCAGATTGCAGCCCAAGAGTCCGCGCAACATTATAAACAGAGCCTTGTGCCGCTACCATCAGGATAATTTCAGAGGCGCAATGAAGGATTACGACCTTGCGCTTGAAATGGACTCGATGAATTTTATCGGACATTACAATCGAGGATTGCTGCGCGCCAATGTGGGCGAGGACAATCTGGCCATAGAGGATTTTAATTTTATTCTTAGGATTGATTCTTCTGATATGATGGCTACGTTCAACAGGGCAGTGCTTCTTGACCAGACTGGAGACTATAGAGGTGCTATCCGCGACTATACGGCGGTAATCCGTGAGTATCCGAACTTTCTGCAAGGATACCAAAGGCGCGCTGTGGCTCGTCGGAGGATTGGCGATGAGCGAGGTGCCTTGAAGGATGAGGAACATGTGCTTAAAGAGCAGATTGCACACCGTTACGGTTATTCAACTCCCACCAGCAGGCAGGGTGTGAAGACCAGAAAAAAATCAGAAGTCAATCTGGAAGAATATCAGAAACTTGTGGTGGCAGACAATGAGGATACGGAGAAGGTGTATGAAAGTGAGTATCGTGGAAAGATACAAAACCGTGAGTCTGAGATGAAACTGTTGCCGCCGGTTTCGTTGGCTTCCTATAAGATAGATGCGAAGATGTCGAACCCTCATTTTGACAAGGGACTTGAACATCTGCTGTGCGGAGAATATGAACTGGCAATAATCGAGTTCGGACAATCTGTCAGCGATTCTCCAGAACTGTCGGAAGCTTATTATAACAGGGCGTATGCGTATGCGATGCAGAAAAAATACAGTGAGTCCATTGCCGATCTTGATACGGCAGTCGTGTTGCGCCCTTCGTTCTCGCAGGCTTACTTCAACCGTGGTGTCTTGCTTGTGTTTGTTGGTGACAACGACAAGGCAATACCTGATTTTAGCAAGGCGGGCGAGTTGGGCGAGTTCTCTGCATATAGCATCATCAAGAAAATACAGAAGAGAAAATAGTTTGATGTATTGATATAGGTTGCCTGTTGCCATACCGGGAGTGAAATCTTGGTATGGCAATAGGCCTTTTTCCTGTCAGTGTATGACCTTAATTGATTTATAAGAATAAATAATCAAGTACATTATTACAATAAACGAAAAAGAAACACTAAATTTGCGCACGAATATCGGACTGTGGCATGAATTGTCGCAGTTTTGTTGTTGCGATAAATAAAAAACAGTATATATGATAAAGATTATATTTCCGGATAAATCAGTCCGTGAGTACGAGGCTGGTGTAACAGGTCTGCAAATTGCGGAGAGCATAAGTTCCCGTCTTGCACAAGATGTCTTGGCTTGTGGTGTGAATGGTGAGACAACAGAATTGAACCGTCCTATTAATGAGGATGCGGATTTTGTGCTTTATAAGTGGGATGACGAACAGGGCAAGCACGCTTTCTGGCATACTTCTGCTCATCTTATGGCCGAGGCTCTTCAGGAACTGTATCCAGGAACACAGTTCGGTATAGGTCCGGCTATAGAAAACGGATTCTATTATGATGTGATGCCGCCAGAGGGAGTGAAGTTGTCAGACTCTGACTTTGCCGCTATTGAGAAGAAAATGCAGGAGCTTGTACAGCGCAAGGAAATGCTTGTACGCAATGATATTGCTAAGGACGATGCTATCGCCTTTTTTGGCGAGAGGGGCCAGACTTACAAGAATGAGCTGATAGCAGAACTTGAGGATGGTAAGATAACAACCTATACTCAGGGCAACTATACCGACTTGTGTAAGGGTCCTCACCTTATGAGCACAGAGAAAATAAAGGCGGTGAAGATTTTGTCCGTTGCGGCAGCTTATTGGCGCGGAGACGAGAAACGTCCGATGATGACTCGTGTGTACGGTGTGTCTTTCCCTAAAAAGAAAATGCTTGATGAGTATCTGGCACAGCTTGAGGAAGCAAAGAAGCGCGACCACCGCAAAATAGGAAAGGAAATGGATTTGTTCTTCTTCTCTGAGAAAGTAGGTAAGGGACTTCCTATGTGGCTTCCTAAGGGTACAGCATTGCGTATCCGTCTTCAGGATTTTCTTCGAAAGATACAGAAACGTTACGGCTATCAGGAGGTTATGACTCCGCATATCGGAGGTAAAACGCTCTATGTGACATCAGGACACTATGCTCACTATGGCAAGGACAGCTTCCAGCCTATCCATACTCCGGAAGAAGGAGAAGAATATATGCTCAAACCGATGAACTGCCCTCATCATTGTGAGATATATGCTTGGCAGCCACGCTCTTATAAAGATCTGCCGCTTCGTATTGCAGAGTTCGGAACAGTGTATCGTTATGAGCAGAGCGGAGAACTTCACGGACTTACTCGTGTGCGCTCGTTCACACAGGATGACGCTCACATTTTCTGCCGTCCGGACCAGGTGAAGGATGAGTTCCTTCGTGTGATGGATATTATCAACATCATCTTCAAAGCTCTTGACTTTAAGAATTTCGAGGCGCAGATTTCACTTCGTGACCCGGAAGACAAGGAAAAGTATATCGGTGCTGATGATGTGTGGGAAAAAGCTGAGAGCGCGATTGTGGAGGCTTGTAAGGAAAAAGGACTTCCGGCTCGTGTGGAACTCGGAGAGGCTGCATTCTATGGTCCGAAGCTCGACTTCATGGTGAAAGATGCGCTTGGCCGCCGTTGGCAGCTTGGTACAATACAGGTTGACTACAACTTGCCGGAGCGTTTCAAACTTGAATATACAGGCTCGGACAATGAGAAACATCGTCCTGTAATGATTCACCGTGCGCCGTTTGGCTCAATGGAGCGTTTTATCGCTGTGCTGATAGAGCATACAGCCGGACATTTTCCATTGTGGCTCATTCCGGAACAGGTCGTTATTCTCCCAATCTCAGAGAAATTCAATGACTATGCACGCAAGGTGAATGATTATCTGAATGACCATGATGTACGTTCTATTGTCGATGACCGCAATGAGAAGATAGGTAGGAAAATACGCGATAATGAAATGAAGCGCATACCTTATATGCTTGTTGTCGGAGAAAAAGAGCTTGCAGAAGGCACAGTTTCAGTGCGTAAGCAGGGCGAAGGTGACCAGGGAGGCATGAAATTTGAAGATTTTGCAAACAAAATCAATGAAGAAGTTCGTCAAATGACGGAAAATTTCTAAATTTGCACGGTTTTCGTACAACGAAGTACTAAATACGTAAATTCTAAACAAAAATAACCAGAGGAAATACCACATTTAATGAAAGGTGACAACAAAAAGCAACAGTATCGTGTAAATGAGCAGATACGTGTTCGCGAAGTGCGAATTGTAGGTGACGATATAGAATCAAAGGTTCTCACTACCGCAGAAGCATTGAGATTGGCGGAAGAAAAAGGAGTGGATCTTGTAGAGATTTCTCCAAATGCCGCACCTCCGGTTTGTAGACTGATTGACTATTCAAAGTTCCTTTATCAGCAGAAAAAGAAAGCAAAGGACATGAAGGCCAAGCAGGTTAAGATTGAAGTGAAGGAGATACGTTTTGGACCTCAGACCGCCGAGGCTGACTATAATTTTAAACTCAAGCATGCAATCGAGTTCCTTAATGAGGGAAACAAGGTGAAAGCTTATGTGTTCTTCAAAGGACGTGCTATCGTATTCAAAGAGCAGGGAGAAGTGTTGCTGCTTCGTCTTGCCAATGATTTGGAGGAGATTGCAAAGGTGGAGAGTATGCCGGTATTGGAAGGAAAGCGTATGATAATCATTCTTTCACCGAAGAAAGCTGCTCAACCGAAGAAAACACAGCCAAAGTCTGCTTCTGCGAAGGTGAAGACTGCTGGTGTGGATGGTGAGTCTGAGACAAAAAATGAGACTTCGGACGAAACAGCTGAAGAATAAACGGGATAGGGCGACTTGCTCTTTTCGGATTACAGAAAAAGAATGTGCGTAACGTCTTGGTATATACGTTGCCACAAATTACTAATAATTAAAAAACAGAAAAAATGCCAAAAGTTAAAACAAAATCCGCAGCTAAGAAGCGTTTTAAGCTTACTGGAACAGGAAAAATCAAGAGAAAGCATGCTTATCACAGTCATATCTTGACAAAGAAGACTAAGAAGCAGAAGAGAAATCTTGTTCATTCAACACTTGTAGCGTCAGCAAACCTCAAAGCGGTTCGCGAGTGTCTTACTCTTCGTTGATGGCAGTTGTTCGTGAAGAATATAACACAGTAAGTAAATTTCAAAAATTGTTTAACAGGATGATTAGCTTAAAGTTCACATGGAAAAGGTGTGGCGCTAACATTCAAAAAGAAGTAAAATTATGCCTAGATCAGTAAATCATGTTGCTTCAAGAGCAAGAAGAAAGAAGATTTTAAAGCGTGTAAAGGGTCAGTTCGGTGCTCGCAAGAATGTATGGACAGTTGCAAAAAACGCATATGAGAAAGGTCTTACATACGCATTTGCAGACCGTCGTCGCAAAAAGCGTGAGTTCCGTTCTTTGTGGATTCAGCGTATCAATGCCGCAGCTCGTCTTGAAGGAATGTCTTATTCTCAGTTGATGGGTGCTCTCCATAAGGCTGGTATTGAGCTTAATCGCAAGACTCTTGCTTATTTGGCTTTGAATAATATGGAAGCTTTCAAGGCTATTGTAGCAAAAGTAAAATAATGATTTATAGTATGTAATTACAGATAAATTGCAATACTGGAATTGTATGATAGGGAGGATACAGGTTTCTGTTTCCTCCCCTATGTTTTTTATATGGGCAACATCTGCAATTGCATTCTTTTATTTCTCGACAATTTGTATTAACTTTGTGGCATCTTAATGAGGAATAAAAAACTCGTGATAGAGTACAGTTGTAAATTAACTTAATAATATAAGAATATGAAAGCATTCGTATTCCCTGGACAAGGGGCGCAATTTACAGGTATGGGTAAAGACCTGTATGAGAATAATCCTGTAGCAAAAGAGTTGTTTGATAAGGCAAATGAGATTCTGGGATTCCGTATCACTGACATCATGTTTGAAGGAACAGATGATGAGCTTAAACAGACAAAAGTTACACAGCCTGCTGTATTTCTTCATTCTGTAATTTCAGCACTCTGCATGGGTGAGGCATTCCAGCCGGATATGGTTGCCGGACATTCTCTTGGTGAGTTTTCTGCTCTTGTAGCAGCCGGAGCACTTACATTTGAAGATGGTCTTACACTTGTTTACAAGCGTGCGATGGCTATGCAAAAGGCATGTGAGGCAGCTCCTTCTACAATGGCTGCAATCATAGCTCTTGCGGATGAGAAGATTGAGGAAGTGTGTGCGGAGGTAAGTACAGCAGAAAATGTGGTTGTTGCTGCAAACTACAACTGCCCTGGTCAGGTTGTCATCTCTGGAAATATAGACGCAATCAATACTGCATGTGAGAAGTTGAAGGCTGCCGGAGCAAAACGCGCATTGCCTTTGAAAGTGGGTGGTGCGTTCCATTCTCCGCTTATGATGCCGGCACAGGAAGAATTGCAGGCAGCTATTGAGGCTACTGTTTTCCATACACCTAAATGTCCTGTATATCAGAATGTAGATGCGAAGGCGCATACAGAACCCGAAGAAATAAAGGCTAATCTTATTGCACAGCTGACAGCTCCTGTACGTTGGACAAATGAGGTTGTCAATATGATTGCTGATGGTGCAACGGATTTCACAGAGTGCGGACCGGGAAAGGTGCTGCAAGGTTTGGTTGCAAAAATAGCAAAAGGTAATGATGCTGTGACAGCACATAGCATAGAAGCATGAGAAAGTGTAGATACAATGGTATGATGAACTTTCAGATTCTATGAGATTAATTCCAAAATGAATAACGGATGCAATACTATATTGGATGTGTTGCTCTGTTATTCATTTTATTTTTGCCTTTAGGCAATACTGTATTTGGAGGTTCAAACCATAAAAGGTTCAATTCCCCCACATGAAATGACGACAATGAAAGAGAAGATTGTAATATATCAGGTTTTTACTCGCCTTTTCGGTTCTAACAGCGTACACCATGTACATAATGGCGACAAATTACAGAATGGATGTGGACGCATGGCTGACTTTACGTCTAATGCGCTTGATGAGATAAGGAAGTTGGGAGCTACACATATTTGGTATACCGGTGTGATAGAGCATGCGACCCAAACAGATTATTCCTCATTTGGAATAAGCAAAGACCATCCGGCAGTGGTAAAAGGAAAAGCAGGAAGTCCTTATGCCATCAAAGATTATTATGACATCGACCCGGATTTGGCAACCAATGTGCCCGAGAGAATGAAAGAGTTCCAGAATCTTGTCAATCGCACACATAAGGCGGGGCTGAAGGCCATAATAGACTTTGTGCCTAACCATGTTTCACGTCAATATCATTCTGATGCAAAACCGGAAGGTGTGCGTGATTTAGGTGAGGATGATGACAAGTCTTTGGCATTTAGTCCGTCAAATAATTTCTACTATATTCCAAAGACAAAGTTTTCTCCTTCTTTCAACTTAAAGGATTCGGCAGGTATTGAATATGTGGAGATACCGGCAAAAGCGACCGGCAACAATTGTTTCACGCAGTGGCCAAAATCGAATGATTGGTATGAGACTGTGAAGCTTAACTATGGAATTGATTATCTGGGTGGAAACAACTGTCATTTCTCTCCGATACCGGATACATGGTACAAGATGCTCGACATATTGAAGTTCTGGGCTTCAACAGGAATTGATGGTTTCCGTTGTGATATGGCAGAAATGGTTCCATCCGAATTTTGGGGATGGGCGATACCTCAGGTAAAGGAAATAAACAGCGGACTTGTATTTATCGCGGAGGTTTATAATCCTCGTGAGTATAGGAATTACATTCATAACGGAAAGTTCGATTATTTATACGATAAGGTTGGATTGTATGACACGCTCCGTTCTGTTATTGCCGGTACATCCTCAGCCACAAGTATAACCGGATGTTGGCAGAGTGTGGATGACATTCATGAGCACATGCTTAATTTTCTTGAGAATCATGATGAGCAGCGCATTGCCTCTCCTTTCTTTGCCGGTTCGGCAGAGCGCGGCAAGGCGGCTTTGCTTGTATCGGCATTGATGCGCACCAATCCTATGATGATATATTTCGGGCAGGAGCTGGGAGAGAAAGGTATGTATTCGGAAGGGTTCAGCGGACAGGACGGTAGAACAACCATTTTCGATTATTGGACAATAGATGTGATACGCCGTTGGAGAAATAACGGTAAGTTCAATTCCTCGCTTCTCAGTAAAGAGGAGAAAAATCTCAGAGCATATTATTCAAAAGTAATGAATATATGCAATAAAGAGCGTGCGATAAGAGAAGGAGCCTTTTTTGATATTATGTATGTCAATTATGGCAATAACATGATGAACGAGCATCGGCAGTATGCTTTTCTCCGAAAAGACGGCCATGACTTATTGCTTGTTGTGGCGAATTTTGATGATGTTCCAGCACGTTCATGGATAAAGATTCCTGCTCATGCATTCGATTGCCTTGACATTCCAAAGGAAGAGAAGATTTATACAGTTAAAGATCTTCTGACAGGAGAAAAAGAAGAGAAAAAGCTTGTTCCTGATGGAACAATGTATATTGAGCTTCCTGCGAATGGAGGAAAGGTGCTGAAATTCAAAATTTGATGTGTATGTATTGCATAGAGATGCAATTATGCAATAGGCGATAGAACGAATAAAAGTCCCTGAAAGTTTTGACTTTCAGGGACTTTTGCTTGTTGGCTTTTGTCGTGTGTTCTGCTTTTCTGCTTATCCAGATTATGCCTTTGGTTGTTATAATCAGGTCATGTATGTATGAGAAAATATTGACCGGGCAAAGTTTCTATATTTTGCAGACAGAAATGACGTTTTATAGCTTTAGAATTTCTCGGCGAGTGCGGCAGCTTGTGCGCAGCCGTCAGTCTTTTCTATATCGCCCTCAACAAAAACACCCGGAACAAGCACTTCGCCTACTATGTCCCATTTCAACAGTGCGGCAGTGCGTTCCATTGGAATTTTTACCCCGTCCATAACAGTCAGGTCTTCTTCTTCGCAACAGCAAATTAATCCCATCTTTTTGCCTGCCACGTTTTTTCCACCCACAACCAGTGAGAACACCCGGTCAATCACACCCTTGACTTGTGCTGGGATTGAGTACCAATACACTGGCATGGCGTACACTACGGCATCTGTCTCAAGGATGTGAGGTGCGATAACATTAAAGTCATCATCGAATGAGCAAGCCTTGCCTGTCTTGAAACAGGTCATACAAGCACGGCAACCGCCTATTTTCATCATGGCGGCATCAAATCTCACCACTTCGTGACCTTTCGCCTTGGCTGCTTTAATAAAGGCATCTGTCATTGCGAATGTGTTGCCCTTTTTGCGGGGACTTCCCGTGATAACAGTAATCTTCATTTCTTGATAGTGTTTGAATTTTGATTATAAGCCTTAGCTACACATTTCCATTCACCATTGAGTTTGAGAAGAAAGAGAAAATCGGTGAAGTCGATGCGCCCGCCCCATCCCTCTTCGAGAACACGGACAACAGCTACTGTTTCCTCTACGGCAAGCACGTCAATGCGTGCCTTGAAATCATCGCCAGCAGCTACGGTGTCCACATTGTGGTAAAATTGTTCGATAGTTCCGTGTTCGAGCACTCCGTCCAAAATGCCGAACAATACTGCATCATCAGTGAACAGTGTTTTGGCAAATTGGCTGTTGCCCTCTGCTACACTCTTTACAAACTTCTCGGCGGCAGCCTGTACTGCCTCATATTCTTTTATTTCGTTTCGCATAATTGATGGGTTTATAATGTTTGTTTTCTGTGACAAAGTTATGATAGTATTCCGGTTCGTGCAAGTACCGAAAAATTATTCATATACCGAAAAACTTTTCGGTATTCTGATTATCAGATATATTGACTACCTTTGTAATCGGATTACAATGAAAAAAGTAAATATGGCTTACGAAAAGAAGATACCAGTAGACTTGGATTGTCCTTTGCGACTGACAATGAGTCTGATAGAGTCCAAATGGAAATCGTGCATACTTGACGAACTTCGCGATGGAGAACCAAAGCGTTCAAACGAAGTCCACAAATGCTTGCCGGAGGCTACTCCCCGAGTCCTTGACATTCAGTTAAAGGAAATGGTGGAGGATGGGCTGGTTGCCAAAACCATTTTTCCCGAACTTCCTCCGCGTTCGGAATATAAGATTACCCAACTTGGCAAATCTTTAATTCCAATAATTGATTTAATGCTCAAATGGGGAGAAGAACACTTTGATATTTTTGAAAGGAAGTATGGCAACAAGAATTAAACAATGAAGCATAAAGTTTTCAAATCAGCATTGCTGATTTGAAAACTTTATTTGGTGGACTTGAAAAATAAGGTTCATCCGACATGTCGAGTGATGTGCGATACACTGTGGGTATAGCCCTTATCAAATATATTGCAGTGCCTCCATGTTTCCATTGCATCGCTTGTACGGCTTTATAAACGGAAGTCTCAAACCTGAGCTGTTCTGTCGCACATATTGCGGGACAACAGTATGCGGACAAGGGATGTTTTGACATTATGTCACTTTGGACGGAAGGCACTTTTTTAACATTTTCAGCAGCTTCTCGCCCTTGTCTGATGCTTGATTTTGGATGTTTTGTTGGTAAGTTGCTGATAATCAGTTAAATGTGTTTTTAGCAAAAACTATGCAGTTTTAGACGTAAAACGCATGGTTAGAGTCAAAATAGGATGTATTGATAATCAGTGAGTTA
>JAMPEL010000085.1 GCA_023665185.1 Roseburia sp. | reverse complement strand
AAAACGGGCTTTGAAAATTTTGTTCACCTTGAAAATAAATTTTGTGCGCCTTGCGCAAAAAATCAGTGTGCCTTGTAAATAAATTTTCAGCACCTTGTAATTTTGGGTTTTACTGGGCTTTTGGATGGGAAAGGTGTGTTTGGGGTTGAAATTCTATATCTTTTAGTCGGTCGAGTTGTTCTATTTGTCCACTTGATTTTTTAGGATTAGAAGTCGCCGTAGAATCGCGTTTTTGCAACCGAGGTAAGGTTCGGTTCATTTTGAGGCGATTCTACGGAGGTTGGGTTTAACATATCAAATTGTCAGATATGTTCTGATTTTATTGACTTTGGGGACAGACTCCTCCGTCGCAAAGCGACACCTCCTCTAACTTAGATGAGGAGCCTGGTTACCGTATTCATAGAGAAACTAACAGGTTGATTGACAGTGTATATAGCTTCTACCCATAAGTTAGGTGATGTGTCACGAAGTGACGGAGGAGTCTGTCCGAATAACCCCGAAAACATACTTACAAAAAGTAAGCAACCAGTCGGATTCATCAGCGAAACATCACATACATCAAAACTCAACCCTATAAAAACAATATAAATAATTCAAAATGTCAGATGAGTCTGATAATATGTGTAACTTTGCACTAATCTAAAGTATATGACTTTTCTTTTCTCTTCGGTATCAAAGACAAGTATGTGGAAAGGTATGTCGGAATAGCCATAATAATAAATGTACGAGAATGGAAACAATAAAGATTACCCGCTATAAGTCGCCTGTGGGCGAGATGATTATAGGTACGTTTGGCAACAAACTCTGTTTGTGTGACTGGGCAGTGGAGGCACGGCGGCACACGATTGACCGCCGCATCTGCCGGTATCTGAATGCAGAGTTTGAGGACAGCGTGTCGGATGTTGCCCATGAAGCCATCTCGCAGCTTGACGAATATTTTGCTGGGCAGCGCAAGAATTTCTCCATACCCGTTCAATTTGCAGGTTCAGCCTTTCAGTGCCGGGTGTGGTCGGAACTGATGAAGATTCCATATGGCACGACAATATCGTATGCGGAACTGGCATTTCGCATCGACAATCTGAAGGCTGTGCGGGCAGTGGCATCTGCCAATGCTGCCAATCCTATTTCCATCTTTGTGCCATGTCATCGTGTCATAGGAAGCAACCACAAACTGACCGGATATGCTGGCGGACTGGAGGCCAAACAGAAGTTGCTTGCTCTTGAGGCACGAGTGAATGAAACTACATATTAATATGACATATATATTATGATTCAACGAATTAAACGTTTTACATCCAATACAGCTTTCGCTGTGCTCTTGGCACTTAGTGCGTCCCACTGTCTCAACGACCTTCTTCAAGCTGTCATCACAGCTGTGTATCCTATGCTGAAGGCGGATTTGAATCTTAATTTCTCCCAGATAGGCATTGTTACCCTTGTCTACCAACTTGCGGCATCGGTGTTTCAGCCTGTGGTGGGATATGCTTTCGACCGCCGTCCCTTTGTCTACAGTCTTCCGGCGGGAATGTGCTCTACGTCTGTGGGTATCATCCTGTTCTCCTTATGTAATACTTTTGCAGGTATTTTGCTTGCTGTGTTTCTTGTGGGGATTGGTTCGGCAACCCTGCATCCTGAGGCTTCAAGAATCACCTCGCTTGCCGGACACAAGCGTAGGGGATTTGCTCAGTCGGTGTTTCAGGTCGGAGGCAACTTTGGCAGCTCTGTCGGCCCGTTGCTGGTGGCACTGATTGTAGCGCCTTACAACAGGCATTATGTGCTGTGGTTTCTGATTTTCGCCGCACTGTGTTTTGCCGCTATGCGTCCTGCCACGCGGTGGTATGGGGCATATCTCAACAGCCGGAAAGGTGATGTGGCGCGTAATGAGCAACATGCGCATCTGCCACTTTCAAAGGGAATGACAATATTTACAATCTGTATAATTGTAGTGCTGATATTCTCAAAATACATCTATATGGCAAGCATTTCGAGCTACTATACATTCTATCTGATTGACAAGTTTGGCATTTCGGTGTCCATGTCACAAATCATGCTGTTTGTGTTTGTGGTGTCTACCGCTGTCGGCACACTTGCCGGAGGGCCGATAGGCGACCGTTTCGGGCGCAAGGTGGTGATATGGATTTCCATACTTGGCACAGCACCTTTCAGTTTGCTGATGCCTCATGTCGGACTGACAATGACTGTCGCGCTCAGTTTCTGTGCCGGATTCATGCTCTCATCGGCATTTCCTGCCATTCTTCTCTATGCTCAGGAACTGCTTCCCACTAAATTGGGCATGATTTCAGGACTCTTCTTTGGATTTGCTTTCGGGGTAGGTGGTATTGCCTCCGCTGTTCTCGGATATTTTGCCGATACGTATGGCATTGATACTATTTATCATTGGTGTGCGTATATGCCTCTGCTTGGGGTCGTTGCCATATTTCTTCCTAATTTGCGGAATTGCAAATAGAGAATTTGATATAAATAATTTGTGTATAAATACAAATGGAATCCATACACAAATGAAGATTTATAAGTAAAATTATAATCACTATAAATAATATTATATAGAATATGGCAGAACGTAACTCCAAAACAATTTTCACGAGCGATGAATGTCAACAGCTTTTTTCTTTGGTGTCGGAATTAGAAAAGGCTGACTCCTCAAAACAGAAAGGAATCCGTAAAAAAATCCGTAAGATAGGATTATATTGGTCAGAGGTAGGCATTGGCGATTATACTGTTGCCAACTTAGAACTTCTTTTTGCAAGCAAAGTGTTACGGCTTAATGATGAGGCTATTCAGAATCAAAAAGATGAGGTCCAATCTGATGTAAAAAGAAAAAAATCACAATCTAAAACATCTACTAATAATGTTGCACAATTAGGTCGAGCTGCTTCCGATGAATATTATGTAATAGATTTATGTGATGAGATTCTTGAAAAGAAGGCTTTACGTCAGTATAGTTTTGACTTCCTGTTTGGTGACAGCGGCAAGCGTCTCCCGGTAGACGCATACTATCCAGAACTTGATTTGGTTGTTGAATACCACGAGTCACAGCACAATCAGGCTGTTCCATTTTTTGACAAAAAACAGACTGTAAGCGGAGTGTCTCGTGGGGAGCAACGCCGTATATATGATGAACGTCGTCAAGAAGTTCTTCCTCAACATGGTATTAAACTCATTATAATATCATATACAGATTTTGGAAGCGCAAAGAAACTGAATCGAAATAAGTCTTTTGATATGGACGTAGTTAAAAAAATATTGATTGATAACGGGATAATCAAATGAAAAAAACTATTTCTATAATTATATGGGTTATTGCAGTCGTATCGGCTTTTACTGTTGGCTGTACCCGGGTAGCTTCGTCCTCAAATGATTTCTCAGGGCAGACAACCGGATATGACAGTCTGCGAAATGAATTGGAGAAGATTGCCGCTTCTGTTGATGGAAGGGTGGGGATTGCCTTGATAGCCCCAGAGGGAGACACTCTGACGGTAAACAATGATGACGAATATCAGTTGATGAGTGTCTTCAAACTCCATGAGGCTCTTGCTGTGGCGCATGTACTCGATTGCCGGGGAATTGCTTTTGACACCATTGTAAGTATCCGCCGGACGGAACTTAGCCCGGACACTTGGTCGCCTATGTACGAGGAACATACGGAAGAGAATATCGAAATATCTGTCCGTGAGCTGCTCCGGTATATCCTGCAACAGAGCGACAACAATGCAAGCAACTACCTGTTTGATGAGTTCGTCTCTGTCGCCGACTGCGATAAGTTTATACGGAGTGCTACCGGAATCGGTGATTTCAAACTGACATATACCGAAGGCGAGATGCAGCGAAACCATGTGTTGGCGGACGGCAATCACAGCAGTCCGCTTGCCTGTGCCCGGTTGATGGACAAGGTGTTCTCCGACAGCATTGTCTCGGCGGAAAAGCAACGTGAGCTGCAACAGATATTGTCAGATTGCCATACCGGAACCGACCGTATATACGTTCCTCTTGAAGGCGAGCAAGGTGTCACGTTAGCGCACAAGACAGGCAGTGGGTATCGGACTGCGGAAGGCATTCTGATGGCGCACAACGATGTGGGGCGCGTGGCTCTTTCTGACGGACGCTCTTATATATTGGCTGTACTGGTGAAAGACTTTAATGGTGATGAGTCAGAGGCTTCTAAAGTGATAGCCCGCATTTCAGGGATTGTATACAATTCCTTTAAGTAGCGTCCTCATGTATGCTCTGATTTTTGTTCCTGAATGTGTGGCGGGAATAAAGAGTGTGAATGCGATACGATAGTGTTTGATTATCGTACATTGATTTTTCTGGTTACGGAACGATTGCCGTTGCAGGCTTGTGCTATATAGATACCCGGAGTAAGGATGGAGGCACTTACTTGACTCTCGGAGGTTTCAATCACTTTGTTACCGGACAGATTGTAGAGTAAGAGGATGCTGAAATCTCCGTTTACAGAAAGAATGCCATTTTCTGCTAATTTGAACAAGCCGTTTCTCCAAGTTGGTATGTGAAGATTGAGCCTGACAGCCATAGAAGGCAGTATAGCCCAGAATGTTTGCTTTAGGGCATATCAAGCGAATGCCACTCACGCTTTGGAAGGTCATGCTGCCGCCATGCGTACAGAATGTCGCGATATTATTGCCTTTTTAGGTTGTAACTTGCAAGAAAACAATTCATTGCAGGAGTAAGATGTTCGCCCCGAACAAGAGTACTGACAATCTGCTTTCTTTCATATAGTCTTGTGCTTGCGCCTTAAAGTCAATCAATGCATTGAGATAAGGCTGATTATCTTTATATTCCTGATTTAATGTCCTACCTGTTTTTGCTGTTCTGCGTTATAGCGGTCGCCCACTACGGGGATAGCTTCCACACGGTGTTCCAGATCATCCCATTCGCTGTCAGTGAGAGTGAAATCAAAGGTGTGGAGGTTTTCTTCGAGGTGAGATACTTTTGTTGTTCCGGGGATAGGTACAATCCACGGGGCTTTATGCAGCAGCCAGCCGAGTGCCACCTGTGCCGAGGTCATACCGCGTGTGCGTCCAAAGCCTTGAAGTACATTGACAATGCGATAGTTCTGACGCATGGCTTCGGGTTGGAACCGAGGCAGAGTATGGCGGTTGTCGTTGTTTGGGTCAAACACTGTGTATTCGCTGATGCAACCGCCTAAGAAACCACGGTTTATAGGGCTGTACGGCACAAAGCCTATGCCAAGTTCTCTGCAAGTGTCAAGCACTCCATTCTTCTCCACCAGTCTGTGCATAAGATGGTATTCGCTTTGAATAGCTGTCACGGGAGTAACAGCATGGGCTTTGCGGATTGTCTCTGAACTGACCTCACACAGTCCCCAGCGTTGTACTTTTCCTTCTTTGATAAGGTCGCCTATGCAACCTGCCACATCTTCAATCGGTGTGTTGGGGTCGAAACGGTGCTGATAGAACATCGGTATGGTGTCTATTCCAAGCCGATGTAGTGAATCCTCAGCATATCTGCGTATAGTTTCCGGGCGGCTGTTAAGCTTTCCGGTTGCTTTACCGTCAATTACCTCGTGACCGAATTTTGTGGTTATGTTCACTTTGTTTTTATAAGGGGCAAGAGCTTCTCCTGTAAATATCTCGTTTGTCAATGGCCCGTATATAATGCCGGTGTCAAACAGATTCACTCCGCGGTCAACAGCTTCGGATATCACACGATGGCGCAGATTCTTGCTGGGGTATTGACTACGGTTATAGGTCATGCCCATAACTCCGAAGCCGAGAGCCGACACCTCAAATGCGGCATTGCCAGTACCAAGAGTGCGATATTGCATATCGGGATTTTTTACGATGTTGTTGCTGGTGATGATTCTTTCGGCTGCCTGCATTTTGTTTATTGTTGGCTCAATGGCAAGAGCTGCGCCCATAGCCACAGCTGCTTTTAGAAAACCGCGACGGCTTATTCCTGTTTCGTCTTTCATAATGCTTCGTCTGTATTTGGTTTGTTGCATACATTTTTTTCACGCTTGGCACAGTCAAAGCAAACTTTGCTCTGTTCTTGCTTATCAAAAGAATCGATTTTCTTTATTATTCTCGCAGGATTTCCGGCAACAATTGTCATTGGAGGGACATCATCATGGGTTACGACACTCTGTGCTCCGACAATACTTCCGTAGCCTATTTTCACTCCGGGGAGAATTGTCGAGTTAATACCGATCCACACCTTATCCTCTATCACGATGTGGCGACCGTATGTTGCGCTGCGATTGTCGGGATTCACATCGTGGTTAATGGTAATAAGGTTGCATTTAGGACTGATGAAAACACCGTCACCAATTGTGATACCACCGCGACCGAAGAATGTGCAGCACTGCTGGATGAAGCACCCCTTGCCAATAGTGACAGGCTTGCCGTAGTCCACATAGAAAGGTGGAATAACTGTGGTGCTTCCGTCAAGAGGTTTTCCAAGAATGCGCCCCATATATTCATGCACTTCCTCTGGGGTTTTGTAACCGGTGTTCATTTCTGTCGCCGTCTTCATCGTTTCAAAGATGTCGGTAATCAGTGCCTCGTAACCCGGATCATTGGGTGATACCATCTCACCGCTCAGGTCTTTTTCAAAAATATCTTTCATATTGAACGACTTTATTGTTTTTACTGATGCAAAATTACATAGAAAGCCCCGCAACGAATTTGCTGCGAGGCTCAATCTTTTTTGTTTATAGGCTCATTGTCGCTCAATGAAGGGGAGAATAAGATAAGAGGGGTATTTATGATTCCTAATCTATATTCTTGATGAATCTTGCAGGGTTTCCTGCTACGATTGTGTTTGGAGCAACATTGTGGGTAACAACACTTCCGGCTCCAACCACGGCATTTTCGCCTACAGTCACTCCGGGAAGGATTGTCGCGCCTGCACCAATCCATGCCTTGCGACAGATACGGACAGGTTTGCAGGTAATGATGTTGCGGTTTTCAAGATCGTGGTTGTTGGAAATCAGTTGGACATTGGCGGCAATAAGCGCACCGTCTTCTATCGTGATGCCACCAGCCGACATCATCAGGCAGCCGTTCATGACCGCCACATTCTTTCCGATACTAACCAGATGCGGACGCACAGCTGTCAGAGGCGCGTTGATACGACTGCCTTCTCCCATTGTGGGGAATATCTCATGCACAAGTGCATCATATTCTTCAGTCATAGGCATCGTATGGTTCAGCTTGAAAACCAGTTGGGCTTGTCGTTTGGCAAGAATCAGTTCTTCCGCTGTTTGATTGGTACAGTCTATACGTATTTCTTCCATAGTTTTCTTATGCTAAGACAGCTGTTGGAGCTACTCCATATTTCTCTTTGAATATCTTTGAGAAGTGTGAAAGGTTTTTGAATCCAACCTTATAGCAGACATCAGTGATGCTGGCGCAACCTTGTCTTATAAGGTCATACGCAGCCTCCAACCGCCTGTTGATAATCCATTTTAGAGGTGATAATTCGCTTACTTTCTTGAAATCGCGTTTGAACGATGCAAGGCTTCGCCCTGTGTAACTTGCCATTTCCTCCATAGACAACTCGTGCATATAATTTTCGTTCATGAATTCTAAGAGGTCGATTTTCCATGGGTCAGCGAAATCAAACAGAGAAGCATAGAGATTTTTGTCAGTGTTGAGCAGCACATACAATCCTTCGGTCATTTTGAGTTGCAACAATGCGTCAGCCGGCTTTGCATTGGATTCAAAATAAGGCAATATAGACTCAAAGAGGCTCTTGATGTCGGGACGATGCGCAGGAAGTATTGTCAGACTTTTCTTACTGCGTTTTGCCTGTTCAGACAGAGAGTTTTTATCAATGGTAGAGAAAAACTCACGCAGGAATTTACGGTTGAATTTCAACACTACGGAATGATATGGTATCCCAATTTTCACCCGTTTCTGCAAGTGCATATGATGGTCACGGCGCATAAAAGCACACTCACCTGGTCGAAGAATTGTTTTCTTGCCACGCTCTTCAATCTCTAATTCACCGGAAACAATATATATCAGAGTATGTTCCGCATTAGGATGCGCACACTCCCTGTCGTCAGTGAAATAACTGGCAATAAACACATTCGAGTAGTCAAGTATCTTCAACTGTTCCATAAAAAAGATATTCTATTACATTGCAAAATTAGCGATTAATTTTGAAAGATACTTTGTTCTTCGGCTCATTATGCTTTGTTTTTCGGCGCAAACAGCACTAATTTACTGATTCCATTCTTTGAATGTTTGATGTTTAATTTGCTTTTGCATTCACTTTGAATTATATTTGCAACAGAAACTAATAACAATAAAGTTTAGCCGTATGAAAAACAAGAAAATAGTATTTTCGGTATGTGCGATAGCCTCATTAGCTATGCCTGTAACCATGCTTGCACAGAATGTGGACACTGCCGTGCAAGAAACAACAGTGGGAAGTGTTTGTAGCAGAGCGTCAGACTGTACGAAGTGTGACATTCTGCAATTGCTGCATTATCAGTTGAATGCTGTCAGAAATGACATTGTGCTGCCTTCTGAGATAGGTGGAAAAAGTATTCGTTGGGAGATGAGCAATGCCAGTGGAGGTGACAATGAGTATATGACATTCGATGGAAAGACACTTCATGTGAGGAAACTTCCTAAAGGTAACTATATGAAGGTCGGAGTTCTGAAGGCGGAAGTGGATGGCGAAACCATGAAGTTCGATGTGACATTTGCGCCCGATGATGAAAAGTTCGGTTATCTGTACTGCCACATGGCAGGTACGAGTGAGAATACGCTTTATGCGCTTGGAAAGAAAGAGGATGAAGGTGTGAAGTTTCACCCTTTGCTCAACAACCAGCCGGTGTACGATGCGGAAGAGATTGCGGGCATAGAAGGAGGAGTCCGCGATGCTTTCATTCTTAGAGCTGCTGAGGGTAACGGTTATCTGATGGTCACTACAGACATGAGTAACAGAAAGTCGCGCACATGGTTTAATCATGGCATCAATCTGCTCAAATCGAATGACCTTATTCATTGGACTTCCACTACATTCGATTTCCGTAAGGGAAGTGAGATTTTTTCCGATCCTGACAGCCGCGATGTGTATAAAGACTATTCGCTTATCAATAGAGTGTGGGCACCGCAGATAATCTGGGACAAAGACTATGATAACGGAAAGGGCGGTTATTTTGTGTATTATTCCATGCTCTCGACAAATGAGGGTGATGACCACGACCGCATGTACTACTCGTATGCCGACAAAGACTTTACAATACTGACGAAGCCGCGTCTTTTGCACGACCGTGGAATAGCGATGATAGATTGTCATATCGACTGGAATGACTGCGACCGCCAATATCATATCTTCTTCAAGCGTGAAGGAGTTTCTGGATACGAGCGCGGTATTTACAAGGCTGTTTTCGACAAACTCGGAACGGGTGAGTGGCACGATGTACTTCATATCACGAATGAAGGCAAGGAGAATGTGGAAGGTCCGAGTGCTTTCAGACTCATCAACGAGAACAGGTGGAAAGTGGCATACATACGCTATTCAGGTGGAAAATGTTACAAGCTGTGCAATGCGGATGCCACGCTTGAGAATATTGACAAGGGAACTCCTATTGAAGGCGATGTGAATCCTCAGCATGGTTCTTTCATGACTGTGACAGAAGCAGAGTATAATCTGCTTGAAACGTGGTCTGCCCTCAAACTCCGTGTTCAGGAACTTGAAGCTTCCGGTACCAAAGCTGCTTCCTCCAAAAAGGTAAAGGCAGCTAAGGCGGCACTTGAAGAGCAATATAAGAATGATGCGATAGCCCAGCTTACGGCATTATATGCAAAACATCTTAAGGCTTTGAAGTGAGTAGGACATCAGTTATATGGCAGGTCATGACTGTGTTTTTCTTTAATGCCTGCGAGGAGAAGTCTTCAGGCATATCCCCAAATCAATATTATATGAAGATGAAAAGATTATTGAAGCCTGTCGGCATCATGATAGCGGCAGCTGTGTCTTGTCATGCGGCAGCTCAGACACAGCCTGCGGAGTGGAATACTCCCGGAGCGGGAAATCCGTTGATTCCCGGATATTTTGCAGACCCTACCATTCGTAAATTTGGCGACACCTATTATATTTATGCCACAACTGATGGTACGGGCAATGGTTACGGTCCCGCACAGGTATGGATGTCAAAGGATTTCATAAACTGGAGGAATGTAACCATGAACTGGCCCACAACAGAAGTGGTGTGGGCACCGGATGTGGTGCAGCAGGAAGATGGCACCTTCCGATATTATTATTGTCAGCCGTGTGTCTTGCATGTAGGCGAAAGCACATCGCCTGTTGGTCCGTGGAAAAACCGGTTGGGAGATGCCGAGGCAGTGCTTGTGCCAGACAGGTTTGTGCATAATGCCATCACACTCGACCCTCAGTTGTTCAGAGATGAGGATGGCGCAGAGTATTTGTATTTCGGTACGTGGGGCATTTATGACGGTTTCGGTTGTGGCGCGGCACGTCTGACACCAGACGGCAAGTCTTTTACCGACAAGAAACTGATACCGAATACGGAAATAAAAGACTTTTTTGAGGCTCCGTTTGTGTTTAAGAAGGACGGAATATATTATTTCACTTATTCTTCCGGCTCCTGCCATGACCATACTTATCGGGTTCAGTATGCTATAAGCAAGACCGGGCCAATGGGACCATACGAATACAAGGGCTGTATATTGGAGACGAATGCTGACGGCACAATTCATGGTCCCGGCCACCATTCAATTCTTGTGGATGACGGGCAATATTACATTGTGTATCACAGGCATAATGTGCCGCATTCCATACATGGATTCCACCGTCAGGTTTGTATTGACGAGCTGAAGTTTGATTCTGATGGAAATATCTTGAAAGTTGTTCCTACACACAGCGGAGTGCTTCCGCAATCGCTGGCGGCAAAAGCGGAAAAGGCAAAGAAAAAGGCGGCAGTGAATATCGCGTATAAGGCTGCCGTCACGGCATCATCAGCTTACAGCGAATGGTTCAAGCCTGAATATGCTACAGATGATAACAATGCCACTCTTTGGCGGGCAAAGAACTGTAACGGAGATGAGTGGTTGTGTGTTGATTTGGGAGAGAGCAGGGTTTTCAATCAAATTTGGACTCAATTTGAGTATGCTACGTTCTTCTATCAGTATAAGATTGAGACTTCGGCAGACGGCAATGTGTGGACGCTTTATGCAGACCGTACAGACAATACAACTCAAGGCTCTCCTATGATTGACAAAGGAGAGTGTAAAGCGCGCTATATACGTATTACAGTGACAGATACGCAGAAGAACGGGCATTTTGCGGCTATATGGAATGTGAAAGTGTATCATGCAGGAAAAAAGAACGACCCTTCATTGCTTCTTCCTGATGTCGAGATGGACGAGGCCTCTGTTGTTGCCGGTTATCCGTGGATTCATAAGAAGGATGTGGAACAGGCTGACCGTGAGGCTACAGCCGCTCTTGGTCATAAGATTGTCGATATTAATGCTGACGACTATGCAGCCGGAAAGTCTGTCAGGCTGCAACGGATTGACAATCGGCAGGGTGGGGCTTTTGCCGGTGACAAGGATGTGACAGTTGAGATAAAGAAAGGGAAATATGCCTTTTATTTCAACGGACAGCAGTCATTGACAAGCGATTTCTCTTTGCCCAAGACAATGACATATAACGCACCTTATACAGTGGTTGCGTGGACACTGAATCCGCAGGTTGGGCAAACAGAAACAGTGGCAGAGTTTACTGTGGCGCGTAATGACCTTGCGACAATAGAGTTCCGGCAGGGACGCGACCGCAATAACGGTCTGGTGGCTCATAATGCTTCTTTTGAGAACTCCGGCGCACCTCGGGAATGTGTGGAAGGAGAAGGCAAATGGCAGCATTGGGTGATAACCTTTGACGGATATAACGAGCGCATTTATCTTGACGGAAAGATGATACAGGAGAAGAACATGTTTCTCATGATCCGTCCACAAGGACATATCACATTGGGCAGTTCTATGGACGGCGGAAACAAGTTCAGCGGTTATATCCATTCTTTGCAGTTCTATGACAAGAGTTTTACTGACGAGGAAGTGATGGCGGCCTATAAGGAAAAGTCGGATACGGAAGACAAAATAACTGTCAGCAGTGAGTTTTCTGTATCGGCACGTCCTCTTTCTCCGTCTCTGGTGAGCCTGTCAGTTACAGAAACCAATGGTGCGCCTGTCGAGACAGGGTTGCTTACATTCAGCTATGGAATCAGCTCAGACACAAAATCCGATAATTGCATATATGGTTCGCCTACAAACTGTTCGTCCGTAATACTCTCTACCGACGGGAAGAAACGGCAGAAGTGTTTTGTCAAAATAACGGATGACAGCGGCGAGTTCTCACAGGTTCGGACTGTAGTGCTGAATCTTTCGGACGACACATTCAGGCATTTTGTAGATGAGGCCTCAAAACCTGCTGATTATCTGAAAGATTGGAAAGCGATGGGTTGGGACGGTGTTCTCTATGGCGGGAATGTGGGGAATGACCTGTCTGCAAAGAGCGATGGCGGCGCAATAGTCCTCTCTTCATCCAACACTAATTTCACCGCAGACAAATCGCAGAACGGAGTACTGTTGTATAAGGAGATAGAAGGCGATTTTCTGATGCAGGGGCTTGTTGCTGACATTGACGGCAGCGAGAAACATTCGACACCCGCTTATAATGAAGGTGGAATTATGGTGCTTGATGATTCCGGTGAGCAAGGGCAGAACATTGTGCATCTGGGTGTTTTCCCTAACTACAATTGCGGCAATATGCTGACTGTGCTTACCCGGCATTCCCGTCCGCAGTATCCTAACGGCAGTGGATGGAACTACGACAAGTATTTACAGATAGAGCGTGTTGGTGACATGTTCTATGCCCGCACGAGCAAGGATGGCAAAGAATGGAAGGAAATGCCTGGCTCTCCTGTCAAGTGTGAGCGGATGAACGGAAAGAAACTGAAAGTGGGTCTTTATCAGACCACTTATTCCGCCAACCATTCGTGGGTTTCGTTTGACGATTTTAATCTGTGGCAGAAAAAATAGAGCGTAGCCGGATTTAATATTCACCGGATGACGTATAAGGTGTGATAAAGGACTGTCTGAAAATGTAAATGTTTTTCAGGCAGTCCTTTTTGTGTGGCAGAGAGCCATTAATCCTGTTCTTTTTATTACTTGCCTCTTGTCTGTCTTTTTTATAATGAAAGTCCCGCAAGTCTGAATCATTTCACCGCGCATATTGCAGGATAACTGTATACGGGCAGGAGGTGTTTTGACATTATGTCACTTTGGACGGGAAGGCTGATTTTAACATTTGGGGTAGCTATCGACTTTGACTCGGTGCTTGATTTCGAGTGTTTTATTGATAAATTACTGATAATCAATCAGATATATTTTCAGCAAAAACCATGCAGTTTTAGACCAAAAACTAAGGGCTGGATACAAAATAGGATATATTGATAATCAGCGAGTTATGAAAATTCATCCTTAAAATTGTCTTTTTTCGGACTCAAAATCCAATTTTGTTTCTCGGGGCATTGAAAAGGCGATTGCCGTCTTTTTGAGGGAATGATTCGGGAAAATATCCGATTTTGGGCCGAAAAACGGGCTTTGAAAATTTTGTGCGCCTTGAA
>JAMPEL010000084.1 GCA_023665185.1 Roseburia sp. | reverse complement strand
CACAAAGATACACAGAAAATTTGATATAAACTAATTTTCAACATCTACTTAGTATCAAACGATTTATCCAACATTGATTCACTATTAATATATAACTCTGTATCTTTTATTTCCATTAAATCTCCGCAATTCAGTACAATCAATGCATACAAATTATCCTCAGTCACACTATTTATCTTTTGAGTGATTTGAGTGGTAGTTGTAATCTGATTAGGGTCATCGTTTACATTGTTCCAGCTTGAAGTAGACAATTTATACGCACTATTAAATTCGGCTGTTTTTTCATCATCACTTCCATTGGTAAACAAAATCAAAGTAGCATCATTCACACTATACTCACTTGGCATACCATCGTCAAAATCGTCATTTGCAGCACGTGTAGACGGCTGTGTAGGCAAATTGATTGAGAGAGATACATAACCTGTACCGTCCTCGTTCCACTGTGGACCTGCAACTTTCTCGTCAAGTCCGTTGTCATCGCTACATGCAGCAAACATGGCTGCAAATGCAGCGGCAAAAAGATAATTACATCTCTTCATAATAAAATTTTTTGTTTGTTAATCACTAATTTATTTTTACTCTATTTATTTCATTTCAATTGCGGCATCCGCTTTCCCCTAAAGCATTCTCCCCTTCACTGAGAAAGAGAAAGCGCGTTGCCGGCTGTCGCCCTTTCAGAAACTCTCCATCTCGTCCAGCACCTCCAAATTCTTCACTGCGGAAGGTATGCCGGCAGACTTCGCCCTTTCGAGATGCTCCCTCGCCTCGGCATAGTTGTGCAGCAGCAAGTGGTAGACACCGCGCGCATTCTCAGCCTCGGCACTGTTGCCCGCCTTCTCCAACAGTCCGGCAGCCGTGTCAGTGTCGCCCTTCTGGAGCGCGGCATTCGCCATGACAAGACAAGAGCGTGCGTCGTCGCCGAAATTCTCGTGCGCAACCTCGAACACATGCCTGTATTCCTCGCTCTCCTTCGTGTAAATCTTGGTCAGATTGGCAAGCTCCTCCACTGACAGATAGCCCGGGCGGTTCTTGATTGCCTCCTCAGCCTCGGCATCGGAGAACTGGCACACCGTGAAACTGACCTCGTAGTCGGTACGGCGCAAGTGAGGATAGACATAGTTTTTCAACCGGCGGTATTCCTCGGGATAGCGGCTCTTGATGCGCCCTTCGAGCGCGTCGCAACGGCTCTTCTGCCCTTCCGGCACACGCAGTGCCTCATCGATAATCGCCAATATCTCGTTGCGGTGGCGCAACTCGCTGACATCCACACTGTCGCGCAAGTCGCCCCAGTTTTCCGGAGTAGCCTCTGCCGGAGCAAAAGCATAGTCGGGAATCATCGGATAGAGCATACGCACATAGTCGGTGATGGTCCGCGCACGGTTTGTGGCAAGCATCTCATTGTGTACATACGGACTTTCGGGCGAGGCATAACCGTGAATCTTTATCGTATCGACTGTCACATAAGGGTCGGCTGTCATGATGTTCAAAGTATCGGTAATCTTGCGCAACTCGCGCGAGTTGTCCATATATGCCACATCGAGGTTCCACGTATCGACCACGAAGTTGATGTATGCCGAGCCTTTCAGCTTGAATGTCTTCACGCTGTCCACACGGTCGGTCACGCAATAGTCCACCAATTCCAGCGGATCGATGGCGGTACGCAGGAACGGCCCTACCAAAGCGGAATCCTTCAACTCGCAACATCCGCACAGGTCGTTGGCGAAATAGAGATACGCGCCGCTCATCCACGGCTCATAGCCTGTCTCCGACAAATAGGGAAGCGGGTCCTTGTCCTTCATTGTTTTCAGACGGATGATGTCGCAACCGTCATATTCCGGAAGCACCCTGCCGTCGCGCTGGAACATGATGAACTGACGCTCTCCGCTGACAACAGTCGGGCGGAAGGCTTTCATATACTGCTTGTCTTTTGAAACAAGAACCGGGGTCATGGCAAAAAAGCGGTTCGACCCCACCTCCATACTGTCGAAGTCATACTCCATTCTGACTCTGGCAGTAGATCCGGTCTTAGACTTAACCTCCTCAAAATCAAAATTTCTCACTTTCATCGTGCCTTTGTCTGCTTGGAAAGAAAAATTCTTTTGTGCCGAGGACACTGTACAGACAGCCACAGAAAGCAGCAACAGCTGTATTCTTATTTTCATTGATTTGCTTGTTCTTGATTATCTTAAAAATTTCCGGTGGACTGCCGGAATTGAAATCCCTAAAAAACGTACATGACGGAAAGAGCCAGCTTCGTAGGACCGAAATAGTTCTTATGACCATCAAACTCCTGCTTGCCGCAATTGCCGCACCGGAATTTCTGATAGTCAATATACGCATATCCCACACCTACTGAAGCCTCAAAGTTCCAATGGCGAGACACGACCCATTGATAACCGTAGCTGATGCCGGCACCTGCCAGCCAGCCTTCATACCTGCTATCTTTCAACTCCTTCCACATACCGAAAGGCAGCTCCACTCCACCCACATTAAATTCGCCTCCGAAAGCGTGCAACCCAACGAAACTTCCGTTGAAGGTATGACAGAACCACCACCTGTATTCCGGATTGACAATCCAATGTCTGAACTGTTCATTCTCACCGTACTTCCAGGGGTTGAAAGAATAGAATAATTGTACGCTCTGTTTTCTGCCGACTGCTTTCTCCAGCCCTATATTCGGGGTGGTGGCCGCATCATACAGCAAATTGGTTTTCACTGCCGTCTGCGCCATGCAACAAGTCGTACAGAAGAGTTCACCAAAAAGAACTATTAATCTTCCGTATTTCATTTTTACACATTACGTTCTTCGACCTCTCAAACTCACAACAACTGTTTGAAAAAAAGCAAACGTAAAATCTAATATGCAAGTACCGGTACGCATATTAGGGGAAAAGATTCACTCAACGAAATAAGCTAACTTGATTAGTGATTAAAGAAGAAAACTTATATTTATCAACACCAACAATATCCGTTCCATTCAACATCTACCAAATTCAATCAAATTTAAATGGCTTTTCTCAGGACTTTTTAGTTTCTTGTTAGAGTCAGATAAACTTAAAAAAACACTTGTATCATCAATCGCAGTGCAAATGTATATCTTTTACGAAGAACGCACAAAATTACCCCCCCCGATTTAACATTTAATTAACACAAAATGCGGCAATTGTAAATGAATTATAACAGATCAACCCGTTTTTTTGCCCGAAAATCTTAGAAAAGCGGCAGTTCTGAGCGGGGTGTCCGGTTATTGGCATGGGTATATATCCTATGTAGATTGACATTATGCCTGCCATCAGCAAGGTGGGAATTGTGATAGGTGCGGGTATATGTCTTGTGTAGATTGACATTATGTCAGTTGGCGGAACGACTGGATTTTAACATTCGGAGTGCCCTTTTATGCTCCGGAACACACGCGAGTCAGCCCTACTTTAAGTTAAACATCAGATAATCAAGCAGTTACTATTTTACCCTAAAGGGCATAGTTTTAGATCAAAAACTAAGGGTTCGGATCAAAATAGGAAGTATTGATTATCAAGCAGTTATAAGATTTTGTGCTCAAAACCGTCATTTTTCGGATTCAAAATCCATTTTTGTTTTTCGGAGCATGAAAAAATTGATTTCCGTCTTTTTGAGGAGATAATCTTGAAAAACGTCCGATTTTGGCCCGAAAAAGGGGCGTTTCAAAACTCGTTCACCTTGAAAATAAATTTTGTGTACCTTGCGAAAAAAATCAGTGTGCCTTGGAAATAAATTTTCAGCACCTTGTAATTTTGGAATTTATTGGACTTTGGGGGATAAAAGGCATGTTTGGGGTTGAATTTATATATCTTTTAGTCGGGCGAATTGTTCTATTTGTCCACTTGAAGTTCAGGATTCAAAACCCTCCGTAGAATCGCGTTTTTGCAACCTCGGCAAGGTTCGGTTCATTTTGAGGCGATTCTACGGAGATTGGTTTTAACATATCAAATTGTCAGGATATTTAATATATAGCTAACGTTTTCGACAGACTCCTCCGTCACTTCGTGACACCTCCCCTAACTTAGGGGAGGAGCCTGATTACCATGTTGGCAGAGAAACTAACGTGTTGATTGACAAGGTATATAGCTCCTCCCCTAAGTTAGGGGAGGTGTCGCTTTGCGACGGAGGAGTCTGTCGAAACACCAAAAAACGCACTTACAAAAAGTCAAATTATCTGTCTAAACACAAAAAAAACACACTTACAAAAACTAAAGTTCTCTGTCTAAGCACACAAAAAACATACTTACAAAAAGTAAAGAACCCGGTCTAAGCACACATACAAAAAGACGGAGAGGCTGTCAAAACCAGCACCCACAAAAAAGCCTGCCGAACGGCAGGCTCCAAGACATAAAAAGCAGAGTTTTCACCCTCAAAAGCTCTCCAAAAAGACAACTCTATCGTCTCAAATCTATCCCAATTCTTCCAGCATTGTCTGCAGACGGCTCATCCAGTCGGCATCCTTCTCAACAAGAAGCCCGTGCATTCCCACACTTTCGGACGCCTCCACATTCTTCTGTCCGTCATCCACAAAGACACATTCATCGGCTTTGAGGCTCATCGTGTCAAGCACTTTATGGAAGATGGAAGCCGAAGGTTTGTAATCGTTCAGCTCATAACTACAGAAAGTGTGGTGGAAGTAATGCTCAATGGAATGTCCGTCACCGCTGAAAGCCTCGCTGCGCGCCCAGTCCATCACAAAAGGATTGGTATTGCTCAACAAGAACACATTGTACTTTTCCTTCAAGGCAAGCAAATTGTCAAGACGCTGCCGGGGCACGTCCTTTACAAATCCAAGCCATGCCCACCGCGCCTGCTCATAGCTGCAATGCGATGTGCCTGCCTGAGCGGCAAGCTGACGGCAAAACTCATCGACACTGATAGTCCCGTTTTCTACCTGAAGAAATATGCCGGTCTGCCCGTATACTCCCATCTGCTCACGTGCATCCTTGATGCCAAGTTCCTCAAAGCGGCGCATCGCCTCATCGGGATTGAGCGTGATGACCACACCGCCGAGGTCGAAAATCAAATTCTTTATCATAAAATACGGTTGTTTGGTTTGTATGAACAGGGTCTCACCATTTGATGGCTGCCTTGCCTTGCTGTTCCAGATAATTGTTCGTCAAACTGAAATGGTGGTTTCCGAAGAATCCGCGATATGCCGACAACGGTGACGGATGGGCCGAGCGCAATATGAGATGACGGCTGCCGTCTATCAGACTGCTCTTGCTTTGGGCATAGCTGCCCCACAGAATGAATACCAGCCCGTCGCGCTCACGGCTCAGTATGCGTATGACAGCGTCCGTAAAATCCTCCCATCCGCGCCGCTGATGGGAACCGGCAGCGTGCTCACGCACTGTCAGCGTGGCATTCAGCAGAAGCACCCCCTGCTCCGCCCAGCGGGTCAGGTTGCCGCTCTGGGGAACAGGCGCGCCTGTATCGGAATTTATCTCCTTGAAAATATTGACTAACGAAGGCGGAAACGGCACTCCGTCATTGACAGAGAAGCACAATCCGTGCGCCTGTCCCGGCTCATGGTAAGGGTCCTGCCCTATCAGCACAACCTTCACCTTGTCGAAAGGACACAGGTTGAAAGCATTGAAAATGAGGTTTCCGGGAGGAAATATGCGATAGGAGCGGTATTCTTGCTTGACAAACGTGATGAGATTCTCAAAATAGGGTTTATCGAACTCCTCCTGCAACCGCTCTTTCCAGCTTGGCTCTATTTTTACTTGTACAGACATAATGTTTTCAGAATAAAGGAATTAAAGAATTAATGGACGGGGCTACATGACAGCCGTTCCGGGTCAGAGCCTCACCCTTCCTCCGCAAATCCAATGCTTGCGGTAGTATGTTTCGTCCAGACTGCTGACAATGACTCCGCGTGACGAACTGGCATGGACGAATTTGCCGTCTTTGAGATAGATGCCGGTATGCCCCACTTTCTTTTTTGAGTTGGAGGTTGAGAAAAAGACAAGGTCGCCGCTGCGAAGCTCGCTACGGCTGACACGCTTGCAGTCTTTCTCTTTTTGGTCAAGACTTTTCCTGCTGAGTTTTTTGCCGTACACATTATTATATATGGCAATGTTCAGTCCGGAGCAGTCCACCCCTCTCCTGTCGTTTCCACCGGAACGATAGGGAACACCTACCCACGAGGCGGACTCAACAAGCAGCTGCCAGTTGTCCTTCGGCTCAATGTCGAAGCCGAGACGCAAGCCGGCACGGGCAAGCTGCCGGTAATCGACCGATCGGGCCGAGTAGCGGGACGAATGGCACGAGAATGTAAGAGCGACAACCGTGACAAGCACGAGAAGACGGGACGCCACTGCAAGCACAGACTTGGAACGGCAGGGAAGTGTAGGTCTCATATACTTAACAGATAAAACATTGGCAATGACTCATTCAGGCACTTCGTCCCACAATCAGTTGTGTACGTTTCCCTTGAAATAGTCTTCAATCTCCGAAGTCAAATCCGCATAATTCTTGTCGTAGTCTTTCAATATCCTGCCATGCTCAAGCAATGTGATACGCGTACATATATCGAAAGTGTGAGTAAGATTATGGCTCGACACCAGCACCGTGGCGCCGGTCTCGTGATTATAACTCTCCAGCATATACTTCATGGCTATCTGGCTGCTTGGGTCGAGAAAGTTGAACGGCTCATCGAGGATGAGCAAACGCGGATTGTTGAGCATCGCGCCAATGATTCCCACTTTCTGTTTGTTGCCCGCCGACAGGTTGCGTATGAGGGTGTTGTTTCCCATCACCTCGCCGTTCATGAAATTCTCGAATCGTGTCAGGCGCGCACCAATCTGCTCTTTTGTCATGCCGTTCACCTTGCCCACAAAAGCGAAATACTCATCGGGTGTAAGATAGTCGATAAGAAATCCGTTGTCAATGTATGCACCGGTGAAGGCTTTCCAGTCCTCGCATTCCGATGTGACGAAAGCCACCTGCTCCCCGCTGCGGCTCTGTGTGTCGGCATCACCGCCTGCCCCGTCACAGGAAGGCAGCGTGCCTCCGATGGTGGCAGTGCCACAATCGGGCAGCAGCAAGTCGAGAATGATGCGGAACAGCGTGGTCTTTCCGGCACCATTATTGCCCAAAAGCCCCACAATCTCTCCTGAATGTATGAAGTAGCGGTCTATATCAACCGCCACTTTCTCTCCGAATGTTTTCTTTATGTTTTCTATTGTCAGATTCATAAGATTCTCCTTTTAATTTAAATGTCACAACAAATTCCGGACACTCAGCGCAATAAAGCCCGGACAAAGAGCCGGTCAGTCTTGCCGTGAGTTGCGGAAACCGTCCATATTGACATATCTGCGTTTCATAAACCGGTTGTATATGTCGCGCAGCCACCACGGATGCGACACCGTTCCGGCCACACCCGCCGCAAGCATAACAAGAGAGGCGGTCTCCTCAGAGAACAGCATCACAAGCAGATACATCAAGCCGCAAGGCAGAAACAAAGCGATTGACGAGAACAGTCCCTGCATTTTGGTGCTCCGTCCGGCACGTGTCAGTTTCTCATTCAAATGTATCGTATTGTTGTTGTATACCGCCAACTGGAACAAGAACGGAAAGACGACGCCCATTGAGAAGAACATACATCCCAATATGGTGACAAACTCAACCTTTCCCTCCACAACGGGCATGACGGAGAAGAGGAGCGGAAACAACAGCATGGCACAATTGAAATAGTATTTTGCCTTCAATAATGAGAGCACTGACTCTTTGCGGCTCATCAGTCCGTCAATGTAATTGCCCTCCATGCACATCACGTTGGTCAGTGTCATAGTTCCCAGACAGGCAAAGCAATACACGCAAATAAAGACTTTCATGAACGAGCCGTTGTCGTACACATCGGAAAAAGCGAACAGGGCACAGAGCATACACATGTAGAACACTCCTATAAGAAACTGTTTCCTTACAATCTTGTTGCGGATCATCGACTTTATTTCCAGCCGCATATACTCACCAATCTCCCCGAAACGGTCAAGGAATCTCAGTTCCCTCGACTTCACGGTCTCAGCCTTGTCGTCTTTTGATATTTCAATATACACAAAACGCCGCTGTATCTTGCCGTTGACAAAAAACAGCGTCACAATAACCGCCAGCACACACAGGTAGCCAAGCACATTCAGTTCCATGAACCACCTGCCAAGATAAAGGGTTGCGTAGAAAAGCCATTGGTGATTGTCATCAAAGAATATGCCGAAATACACCAATGCGGCATACAGACATAAAGGAATAATGACAGCCAGCATGTTCCGGTTGATGTAGGTACGCCATATCAGATACCAATAGCTGTTGAGGACAAACATCAGCCACCAGCCAAAAAGAAATCCCGCCAAGCCCGCGAATCCGTAGAATGAGGGCACGGCAAGAAAGCCGAATGGCAAAAGAAAGAACATCCAAAACAGATTGTAGGCTCTGAGTCCCATCCTCAGCAGAAACACGTTGATGAGGAATTTCATTGGCACCGGCAGCAGTTTATAGCACCTCACATCTTGTGCGGGAGTATCCTGCACTCCAAACCTGACAAGGAAGTCGATGATGAGAAAGAAAATCATGCCACCGTTTATCCAGTCGAAGGATTCAAGATTGGTGTCGTTGAAGATAAAAAAGAAAGCGATGCCAAAACAGAAAATATAAACAGCCCAGAAAGCGGAAAACAGATAGGCAAGCAACTTGACAAATGTGTTCCGCTCAAACATAGGATGCCGCTTATAAGCCAGACGCTGATTCTCCCTCACGAGAAGATACAGCATTCTGACTCTTTGGTAATCCATTGCACTCAAAATTTTCATATTGCGAAGGTTGCAAATATACACCGCCTGCATGTTGTGGATACATTAATTCCAGCACATGCAGGCGGCACTTACTTATAGTTTGTTTTCTGCAAGATATTTCTCTGCCTCCATAGCAGCCTTGCATCCTGAACCGGCGGCAACAATTGCCTGACGGTAGTCGGGATCTGCCACATCGCCTGCGGCAAACACTCCCGGCACATTGGTCTTAGGACTGTTGCCCTCTGTCATGATATATCCCGTCTCGTCGGTATTCACCCACGGTTTGAAGATAGACGAATTAGGGGTATGGCCTATCGCAAGGAAGAAACCGTCCATAGCCAAATCGTAATGACGCTCGTCCGCCTCGCCCTTACGGCTTACGAGATGTGCGCCTTCCACTCCATTCTCGCCATAAAGTCCCTCGGTCTGTGTCTCAAACAACACTTCAATCTTCGGGTTCTCAAACACCCGCTCCTGAAGAATCTTAGAAGCGCGGAGATATGGTTTGCGGACAATAAGATACACTTTGGAAGCGAGTCCTGCCAAATAAGTGGCCTCGCCACATGCTGTGTCACCGCCACCGACAACAGCCACCACTTTCTTGCGGTAGAAGAATCCGTCGCATGTGGCACATGCGCTGACTCCCTGACCACGGTACTTTTCCTCATCGGCAAGTCCCAAGAACTTAGCTGACGCTCCTGTGGCAATAATCACTGTATCGGCTTCCACCTCCGTATCATCGTCAAAAGTAAATTTATAAGGCGGCTGGCTCAAATCAGCTTTCACCGCTATGTGCTGGCGGATGTCCACGCCGAACTTCTCCACCTGCTCTCTCATGAGATCCATCAGTTCCTGACCGGTAATTTCCTCCGGATGACTCGGAAAATTCTCCACCATGTCAGTGATTGTCAACTGTCCTCCCGGCTGTATTCCTTCATAAAGCACAGGAGATAGGTTTGCCCTGCTGGCATATATGGCAGCAGTATATCCGGCAGGTCCGGAACCGATTATCAAACAACGAATGTGTTCCATATTATCTGAATATAAAATTATTTTGAATGTTATTTGGTTTACACTATAAATCCTCACTCACCGCAAATCGATGACATCCACTCCCGGATAGTTCTTCTTGTTGAACACGAAGGTGGAATCGCCGAGTTTCTCATTCTTGAACGAGGTTATGCTGATGGTTGTAGACGCCTTGTCTGTTTCCATATATACATACATAAGCTGCATGTTCTGGCGGTTGACTCTCACCACAATCTTCTTGAACGGTTTGTCCGCCTGCTGACGAGTCAGCACCACCTCGTGATAATCCTTTGCCGATTTTCCCATCGCCGCCTTATAGCCGCTCTTATATATCGACAGCAGGGCATACGGATTCATCCGCGCCACCTCGGAAGCGGAAGGGGCTGTCACGTTCACCTCCTCATTCTGCTTGACATACGTCCACATGGTCTTGCCGTCGAACCACACCGTCACTCCATCGGCGGAGGCGCGGAACTTGCTTCCAAGCATACGGATACTGCCTGTCGAGGAAACCCCATCGGCAGTCAAGGTGAAACCGACATTGACTCCGCCGGCACTTTTGAACTTCGCAGCCGCCTTGTCCAGTATGGAAACAGGCGTATCTGCCGCACAGGCCGTGTGTACAAAGAACATACAGACGGCAAAAAGAAGGGATGAGACAAATTTTCTCATGGTTCTGTTATTCTATATGATTCAACAATTCTGTTTTATGCAACTCTGTCATTTTGCTCCGTAACAATCAAACTGCCGTCAGCCGATATTGTTCAACAGGCTGTCGAGTGTCACCAAATCGCTGATGAGCACATCGCGCGGCTTGCTGCCCTGCTGCGCGCCGACCACACCCGCCTTTTCAAGCTGGTCCATCAGTCGTCCCGCACGGTTGTAGCCGATAGAGAACTTGCGCTGTATGAGGGATGTGGAGCCTTGCTGGGTCGATACCACCAGTTTTGCCACCTCGGCAAACATCGGGTCGAGGTGCTTCATGTCGGCAGTGTTCTCGTGGTCGAAACCACCTTCATCGGACTGCACTTCCGGCAGATACATGGCATGAGGATAGCTTTGCTGGGTGCTGATGTAATTGCATATCCGCGATACTTCCGGTGTATCGACAAAAGCACACTGCACTCTGACCGGCTCTGCTCCCTGAAGATACAACATATCGCCGCGTCCGATAAGCTGGTTGGCGCCGGAACGGTCGAGGATAGTGCGCGAGTCCATCATAGCCGCCACACGGAACGCTATACGCGCCGGGAAGTTGGCTTTGATAGTACCGGTAATGATATTCGTGGTAGGACGCTGGGTGGCAATAATCATGTGTATGCCCACCGCACGGGCAAGCTGGGCAATACGGCAGATTGGAAGCTCAATCTCCTTGCCCGCCGTCATAATCAAATCGCCGAACTCATCAATAATCACCACGATATAAGGCATAAACTCGTGTCCGTTCTCCGGATTCAGCTCACGTGCCTTGAACTTTGCGTTGTATTCCTTGATGTTCCTCACCTTCGCTTTCTTCAGAAGGTCGTAGCGGGTATCCATCACCTGACAAAGCGACTTCAAGGTATTGACCACCTTCTGCACATCGGTGATGATGGCCTCATCCTCATCCTCCAGTTTGGCAAGGAAATGATTTTCTATCGGCGCATAAATGCTGAACTCAACCTTCTTCGGATCGACCATTACAATCTTCAGTTCCGACGGATGCTTCTTATAGAGCAGAGAGGTGACAATGGCATTCAGTCCGACAGACTTACCCATACCGGTGGCACCCGCCACAAGCAAGTGGGGAGCTTTGGCAAGGTCTATCATATACACCTCGTTGGTGATGGTCTTGCCAAGCGCACAAGGCAGCTCCATCTTCGTCTCCTGATAGGTACGGCTGTTGAGGATGCTCTCCATAGACACAATGCACTGCTTTTTGTTCGGCACCTCAATACCAATGGTTCCCTTTCCCGGTATCGGGGCAATGATACGTATGCCCACCGCCGCCAGCGAAAGGGCGATGTCGTCTTCAAGATTCCGGATTTTGGCAATCTTCACTCCGACAGCCGGAGTTATCTCATAAAGCGTAATGGTTGGTCCGATAGTGGCTTTTATACTGCTAATCTCCACTCCGAAACTCCTTAGAATCTGTATGATGCGTTCCTTGTTCGCATTCTGCTCGTCCATATCAATCTGCGGATTGCTGTCGGGATAATGCTCAAGCAATTCGAGAGGCGGATATTTATACAACTCCAAATCGAGTTTAGGATCGTAGGGAGCGAACATGTCGCCAACGGGCGCGGAAGCATCGTTTGAGGTATCGACAATCTCAAGCCCTATGTCGCCGTCTTCCGTCTCGACTTCTTCCTCCATAGTATCCCCTTCCGCATCTCCTTCCGCAGGCTCTTCCTCCACAGCATCCTGACCGGCTTCCTCCGGTTGTTCCGGTCCGCCGACAACCTCGGTATTTATGTCCAGACTGACAATATTTCCTTTTGCGTCAAATTCAAGCGTATTTGTCTTGGGGTCCTCATACACAACGGGGGCAACAGGTTCTGCCACAGCATCACCAACATCCCCCACATGGGCAGCCTCCACTTCTGTATCTTCCGGCACGGAATCGGCTGTATGACGCTCCTTATACTTGCGCCGGAGATTCTTTATCATATTCAGCCTGAACAGTCCGCGCACCACCTCAATGGTTTTCGCGCTCACACAGATCAAATAGAATATGGCAAACATAAACAACAAGCCAAACAGTCCGGGAGTGCCGACCAATGCTGTCAGCCGTTTCACCACATACTTGCCATGATTGCCGCCAAGATTGATGAACGAGGTGTCGAACCAGCTTATCATACCCGAGACGAACGAGAGCATCACACTCAGCCACACCATTATGAAAGCTGTGTGCATAAAGCTGCGTATCATGCCGATTTTGTACACATTCATCAGTCTGAAACCCGCGAGTATAAGGAAGACGGGAATCAGATAAGAAGCCAATCCAAAGCAGTTGTTCAGGAAAAAGAACGCAAGGATTGCGCCAAGCGATCCGCACACATTCCGATAGACATAACCCTCGTTGGATATGTCCGCTCCTGTCGGATTCTCCAACAAGTCGAAATCGGAAGAGCCTGAATATAAATATGAAGTAAAGGCAATCAGAAGAAAAACAGAAAACACTACGAGTATAAAGCCGGTTGTAAAAGCGTACAATTCTTTTCGTCCCACTCCTTCCAACACATTTATCACACCCGAAGCGTTATTAGTGGATTTTCTGCCGGATGACTTTGAAGTTTGTTTCTTTACCATTATGATGATTATAGACTAACCAAAAAAAGATTTTTTCCTTTCAGAAGGACAAAGATAAGTCAAATCAACGGAATAAGCGATACAAAATCGGATTTATGACTCATAATTGTTGCAAAGGACACTTGAACAGGCTTACAACGCAGCAAGAATGCAGATTTTGAGAAATTCATGCCATGCTGTTTCGTGGTTTCTACTATATGGATAAAAACGACTGGTTTCGGAAACATACCGGTTGATGCTTGCCCCAAACCCGCATAGTCCGAAACCCGTCTTTCTGGAAAATACAGTGACTCAGATGACGGCTTTGCACAGAAGTCCGTTTTGACATTATGTCACTTTGGAAAAGGGTTGTTTTTTTAACATTTCCAGCAACTTCTCGCCCTTACTTAATGCTTGATTTTTCAAACTATACCGGCAAGTTATTGATAATCAACTAAATACATTTTCAGTAAAAAGTATGCAGTTTTAGTCCAAAAACTAAGGGTTGAGAACAAAATAGGATGTATTGATAATCAGCAAGTTACGAAATTCTTTCCTTAAAACAGTCTTTTTCCAGACTCAAAATCCATTTTTGTTTTTCGGGGCATGGAAAAGGCGGCTGCCGTCTTTTTGAGGACGTGATTCGGAAAAATGCCCGATTTGGGGCCGAAAAACGGGCTTTGAAAATTTTGTGCGCCTTGAAAATAAATTTTGTGTA
>JAMPEL010000083.1 GCA_023665185.1 Roseburia sp. | reverse complement strand
AAAATGGATTCTGAACCCGAAAAAAGACAATTTTAAGACAAAATTTTCATAACTCACTGATTATCAATACATCCTATTTTGACTCAAACCATGCGTTCTACGTCTAAAACCGCATAGTTTTTGCTGAAAATATATTTAGTTGATTATCAATAATTTACCAACAAAACATTCAAAAGTCAGGCACCGAGTCAAAGTCGATAGCCGCCCCAAATGTTAAAATTCGCCTTATTTCCAAAGTGACATAATGTCAAGACAGCCCTTGCCCGCATACTGTTGCCCTGCAATATGTGCGGCATAACGATTCGGGCTTGAGACTTCCGTTTATAAAGCACATGCAAGCGATGCGATGGATGGAGACGCTGCAACATATTCGATAAAGGCTATGCCCACAGTGTATCGCATATCACTCAAAATGTCGGATGAACTATAAAAAGACCATTTTCAGGTTGAAATCAGGCGCGTCAGACACACCGTATTGACCGTATAAAAAAAAAGTGTAACTTTGCAGAAAAAGCAAACAATAAAAGAATCTCCTATCGGCTCATGCCATTTTGCAGCAACCGACAGAGGACAAAACATACAGAAATGAACTCTTTCCTTCATATCGTAGCGCAAGACCTCTACCAGACTCTCCACGGAAATTTCAAAGGAGTCACCATTATATTCCCCAACAAAAGAGCAAACCTCTTTTTCAACCGACATCTTGCCGAACTGGCTGACGGCCCAATATGGACACCGGCATATACCACTATCAGCGAACTGTTCGCCTCGCTCAGCCGAAGAAACATCGCCGACCCGATACTGCTTATCTGCTATCTGTACAAGGCATTTATCAAAGTGACTGGCAGCGACGAGCCACTTGACAAATTCTACTCATGGGGCGAGATGATGCTCAGTGACTTTGAGGACATCGACAACAATCTGGCACATGCCGACAAACTGTTCGAAAACATTGAGAATCTGGAGGAAATGACCGATTTTGAGTTCCTACAGCCGGAACAGATAGAGTCCATAAGAAGATTTTTCACAAACTTCAATCCACAGTCCACGACCAAACTGAAAGAAAAGTTTCTGCATATATGGAATGTGCTCAATGACATATACAAAGAGTTTCGCCATCAACTTGCGGAGCAGAACTACGCTTACGAGGGAATGATGAAGAGGGAAGTTGTGGAAATGCTGACGGCACAAGGCAATGCCGAAGGCGGCACACTAAAAGAAAGCAACCTGCTGCGTTCCCACACATACGTGGTGGTGGGGTTCAACGTGCTCAACGAAACGGAAAAAGCGTTGTTCCGTTATCTCAGAGAAGAGAAAAGAACCTTGTTTTATTGGGACTATGACGAATCATACACAGGCATTGCCGACGGAAGAGCCTCACGTACTGTATATGAAGCCGGACAATTTATTCTGGAAAACATACGCATGTTCGGCAACAAGCTTGACGGGAAAGACTGCTACCGCAATTTCAAGACCCCGAAGAAAATCTGTTTCATTGCCTCACCGACAGAAAACGCACAGACACGCTATGTGACGGACTGGCTCCAACAGACACTAAATCCCAATGAGCCGCTGAACGAGACGGCCATCGTGCTGTGCAACGAGAACATACTGCAACCGGTACTCCACTCCATCCCTCCCACCTTTGCGGAATGCGGCAAAGGAAACGGCGGAAACAAAAAAGAAATCCTGCTCAACGTCACAATGGGATACCCAATGTCGGAAACTCCAGTAAGCAGCTACATCCATGCCTTGCTCGACCTGCAAACCCACGGAAAGGCAGGGCGAGGCATTTGGAAATACACACAAACGGCCAACATTCTGAAGCACCCATACACGCTACGAATGGCAGGAGAGGAGACCATCACACTGCTGAAAGAGCTAAAACAAAACAATGTAATATTTCCGAAGGAAACGCTGTTCGAGAACAACGAGTTTCTGAAAAACGTGTTCACAGAACAGCGTTCCAACCGTGAGTTACTGGACTATCTCGCCCGTATCATAAAGTCGGTAGGAATGAGCTACAAAAAAGAAGATAACAGCCACTTTCTCATACAGCTTTATGTGGAATCATTGTTCAATGCCTATTCCATGCTCAACCGCCTGAGCATCATCCACGAGACCGGACTGTTTGCCGTACAGCCCGACACATTGAGCCGCCTGCTGCGACAAATAATAAACGAGAAGTCCATCCCTTTTCATGGCGAGCCTGCCATAGGACTACAGGTCATGGGACTGCTTGAGACCCGAAATCTCGATTTCAAGAATCTGGTCATGCTCTCTGTCAATGAAGGGCAACTGCCGAAATCAGACCGCCGTGCCTCATTCATCCCCTACAGTTTGCGCGAGGCTCACGGCATGACCACAATGGAAAAGCAGAACAGTTTGTATGCCTATTACTTTTACCGGCTCATACAAAGAGCCGAAAATATCAGCCTTGTCTACAACAACACCTACGACGGACTGAACAAAGGCGAGATGTCGCGCTTCATGATGCAGATGCTTGTCGAATCGGACAAGCTGATGCTGCCCAACCAAAAGATTGCCTTAAAGTCTTTATATGCCGCCAACGAGTCTGCCGGCATAAAGAACTTCTGCGTGCGGAAATCGGATGCCGTCATGGACATGCTCCGCCAGCGTTTTGACCTTGACAGAGAAGAGGAATACAAGCGTCGTCATAACGGCAAAGGCATGTTGCTGACCCCCTCTGCCATCAATTGTTACATCAACTGCGGACTGCAATTCTATTTCAAATATGTGGCAGGGATGCGAATTGACGAGGATGTGACAGAAGAAGTGGACAACGCAATGTTCGGCACTATATTCCATGCCTGCATGGAAAAAATATACGGAGCAAACACCGGACGCACATTGCAGGGCGACACGCTGAGAGAATGGGCAAAAGACACTGAGATGATAGGCAGGCTGGTGGACGAGGCATTCGCCAAAGAGTTTTTCAAAATCAAGCCCGACAAAGACAACCAGACACCTACGTTTTACAAACCCCGCTACAACGGGGAACAACTGTTGAACAGACACGTGATAATCAGTTATGTGAGAAACCAATTGAACTATGATGCCCAGCTTTGCCCGCTGACCATTCTTGGTGTGGAAACAGAAAGGTATATGGAAATCCGTACTGACGCAGCATATCCTGTAAGGATAAGAATCGGAGGAATCATCGACCGGTATGACAGGATAACGACCGAGAACGGCAACACACAGCTGCGCATAGTCGATTACAAAACAAGCTCAAACGTGCAAAAGGCCAAAAGCATCGGTGACTTGTTCGACTCCTCATCCCCGAACAGAGCCTACCACATTCTTCAGGCCTTCTATTATTCTGATGTGATGACAGATACAGAACACAGTCCGATTGCCCCATCGCTCATGTATGTAAAACAGGCGAAGAAGAACAGCGAGGTAATGGTCAGAATAGGAGACGAGACTATCACAGATTTCGCCACACAATGCAAGCAGGAATACCACAAGCTGCTGGAAGACATTGTCAGCGAGATATTCAATCCGGACAAACCGTTCACACAAGACCTGACAGAAAAGCACTGCGAGTTTTGCGACTTCAAAGCTTTCTGCGAAAAACAAACAAAGTAAGCATCACAAGGCTGCAAAAACGCGAAATTCACTAAAAAAGCTGCTTGCCAAATCCACAGACTTGTCAAGCAGCTTTTTCCATATTCTCAAACCTCTTTTCTATCTTCCCGCCGAAGGGTTCATATATTGCCCTTTTCCACGGGTAAACCATCCATACTGCACCGCATTAACAGGACACACATGATAGCATCTCAGACATCCGGCACATTGTTCGTGCCATACAGGATGCTTGCGGTCTGCCAACGAAATATTATGCAAAGGACAGGAGGCGGCACATTTTCCACATGAAATACATTTGTCCGTATATCGGAACGGTTTCGGCGACATAAGGAAACGGTTGAAAAAAGGACGCACTACACGGCTTTTCATCCACGGATAAGCACCGGGAAGCACATCAAAACAATCAGTTTGCCTCTGCCCGACAGCAGACACCGCTTTTTTAATACGCTCTGCCGCCGCCTCAAGTTTGGCTCTTTCCTTTTCCTTAGTATCCACATCAAACCCGGGAAGAGATATATACGATTCCGGCATTTGAATGTCGAATCCCAAATGGCAGTGCCACCCTTTCGACTCTATAATCCGGCAGAACAGTTCTTTCGTCATGCCGGTATCGTCACCACATGTACACAGATAATAAACATAGCCGACATTCCCAACCGACAGGCGGCGGATAAAGTTCTCGACAAGCAAAGGTACTCCCCACGCATAGCAAGGAAATACGAATCCGAGCCTTTCTCCATCCCTCATCACATATCTCATGTCACTGCCAAGCTCATCGGGGATAAACCGCAACTCCTCGCCCAAACTGTCGGCAAGCTCACGTGCCGCCCAACGGGAATTGCCAGTACCGGAAAAATAGAATATCATACTACAACCACTGTCTTTTCTTGAAATATATCCACGAAAGAATTGTAGTCACGACAGACGCACATATCGCCACAGGAAATCCCCACCATACAGTCTCCATGCCGTTCAGAAGGTTCATACCGAACAGACTGGCAATGAGTGTCGGGAACATGATAAGCATGTTCAGGGAGGTAAGCAATCGCATCACCGTATTCATATTATTATTGATGATGTTTGCATAAGTATCCATTGTGGAATTCAAGATATTAATGTATATGGCAGTCGTCTCACGTGCCTGATTCATCTCGATATTCACATCCTCGATGAGTTCGGCATCCAACTCGTCGACAGGCAGACGGAATTTCAGTTTCGACAAAAGCGTCTCATTACCACGTATCGACGTGGCGAAATAAGTCAGGCTGTCCTGAAGGCGCGAAAGGCTGACAAGGTCTTTATTGTCAATCTGCCGGTCAAGATTGCGCTTCGCTTTCTCGATGATTCCATTTACCTGCTTCAGATATTTCAGATACCACACCGATGCGGAAAGGAACATACGGAACACCAAATCGGCAGCATCGGCAAACCCCTCGGCACGTCGCATCTGATGATTGACAAAGTCCATCATCATCCGGGTTTCCTGATGGCAGATGGTAATAATCTTATTGTTCTTGATGACAATACCAAGCGGTATAGTCGTATATGGAGAACGTGAGGACACACTTTTCAGATGGGGAATACGGAGGATAATCATAAGCCACCCCTCATCATAATCGTAACGTGCCCTCTCGTCAGCATCCGCTACGTCTGAAAGGAAATAATCGGGCATGTGGAGTTCATTCTCAAGAAATCGCACATCATCTTCTACAGGGCATGTCACCTGTACCCAGCATCCCGGCTGCCATGAATCCATCTGCCGTATGCCTCCGCTAAAATTCCAAAATGTTCGCATTGGTCTGAATCGTTGTTTATTGAACAATAAAAAAATACAGGGTAAAGATTCAGACGCTTTACTTTATAAGAAGAAGCAATGAATCTCTATCCTAACTTTTTGTTACTATTCGCCGGATAATCGTCCATGTAATTACTTTTTTGATTTGTGGCTACAAAGGTAAATAAAAAAAATATTTCACGACTCATACTTTTTGAAAAAACACCGATTGAAGTTGAAAAACCTATACCTAACAGTTGAGTTGAGAAAGGTACTTGGCCCATCCGACACTTCGAGTGATTTATGGTTCATCCGACATTTCGAGTGATTTATCTTGTTGTTTATTGAGTTGAGTTTTGATGCAGGCGATGTTTTGTTGGTGAATTTGACAGACTTCCTGACTTTTTGTAAGTATGCTTTTGGATGTGTTCATGACAGACTCCTCCGTCACTTCGTGACACTTCCCCTAACTTAAGTGAGGAGCTATATACCTTGTCAATCAATCTGTTAGTATCTCAGTCAACTCGGTAATCAGGTTCTTCCCCTAAGTAAGTGGAGGTGTCACAAAGTGACGTAGGAGCCTGTCAAAAATATTTGCAAAACCTCAAATAATATGACAATTTGATATGTTAAACCCCGTCTCCGTAGAATCGCCTCAAAATGAACCGGACTCCGCCGAGGTTGCAAAAACGCGATTCTACGGAGGCTTTTGAACCTTAAAAACCGAGTGGACAAACAGGACAATCCGACCGACTAAAAGATATAGAATTTCACCTCAAAACACACCTTCCCCACCCAAAAGCCCACTAAAACCCAAAATTACAAGGTGCTGAAAATTTATTTCCAAGGCACACTGATTTTTTTCGCAAGGTGAACGAATTTTATTTTCAAGGTGAACAAAATTTTCAAAGCCCGTTTTTCGGCCCAAAATCTGGCATTTTTCCGAAACACTTTCTCAAAAAGACGACAGCCGCCTTTTCCTTGTCCCGAAAAACAAAAATGGATTTTGAACCCCCAAAAAGACAATTTTAAGACAAAATTTTCATAACTCACTGATTATCAACGCATCCTATTTTGATTCCAACCATGCGTTTTACGTCTAAAACCGCATACTTTTCACTAAAAACACATTCAACTGATTATCAGCTATTTACCAATAACACATCCGAAAACCAAGCACCAATTTAAAGTCGATAACCACCAGAAATGTTAAAATGCGCCTTCCCTTCCAAGTGACATAATGTCAAAACATCCCTTACCCGCACACTGTTGTACTGCAATATGCGAGGCTGAATGGTTCGGGTTTTAGGACTTCCGTTTATAAAACATGTACAAGCGATGCAATGGATGCCCTTTGTATGGAGACGTGTAATATATTTGGTAAGGGCTATACACACTATGTGCCGTATCACTCGAAATGTCGGACGAACCCAAAAACATTACCTCTCTGTCTATACAGGTTTTTAAGAAACCGCAACGGAAAGCTTGGTGCGAAACAACTCAAGAAAATCCGACAGTCATACCACAAACAACAGACAAATAGATTTTCTTTGAAGAAAAAAAAGCGAAATCAACGCATGAATCATAATAAAAAAAGTATATTTGCAACTGGTTAACAAAGGAATATAACAACTAATACACTACAAAAGAAATGGCTATCAAGAAAAAAATGATGCTTGCAGCACTGTTCTTGTCTGCAACATTCTTGCCAACCGCTGCAAAGAGTCTTGTATTGACTCTTGCAGATGGCAGTGAGGTATATTATCTTCTCGGAGGAGACACTAATCCGATGATGAAGTTCATTGACGGTGAGGTGTATATCAACACCGATGAGTACTCGTTCAGCCAGATAGAAAAATTCAGAATATCTCAGACTGACGACCCTAACGGAATAGAAACTGTCGTATCGGAAAAGAATGGCATCAACATCGAACAAGGAGCCGTGTACATAAAGACAGCGGCAAAAGCAGGAGAGATAAGCGTATATGCGGCAAACGGTGCCAAGATTGACGCTCCGGTCGAGAAATCGGGAGACATTGTCACTGTACACACTGCGACTGTCCCACAAGGTGTGTATATCATTAAAACCGGCAACTCATCTGTAAAATTCATCAAACACTAAGACGACATGAAAAAGACACTTATACTTTCAGCATTCGCGCTGTTCGCCTCGCACATACAGGCACAGAATGTGCTGTATGGAAAGAACGTAGACCGTTTCAAGGAAAACACGGAAATAGACATATCGGAATACGACTCTATAGAGTTCAAGAAGATGCAGATGGCAATGTACAAGACCAATAAGGAGTCGGGCAAAACATTGTCGATACCAAGAGCATATTCTTCTGCCATAGACTATTATTCATTCACCAATCCGGGACGCATCATCTACCGTCCGAACGAGTTCAGCAGCATGGACTTCACGAAGGAGACAAGCCGGTGGTGCTGGGCACGCAGCCGGGAATCGGAGCACTTCATTGTATTCTGGGAATCAGGATTCGGTCTCGACCCTTCAAAAAGCAGCATCAAGCTTGACGTGGACTTGCTGTTGCAACGTGCGGAAGTGTTATTTGACTTCTATACAGACAAACTCGGTTTTGTCATACCCGGACAATCAAAATCGACAGACAAGTATAAAATAGAAATCTTTGTCTATTACAGCAATGACTGGCTTGCTACCGGTTCGGGATATGACGACAAGATTGGCGCGCTGTGGTGTACTCCGTGGGCACTTGAGGCAAGTGGCGGACATACAGTAGGACACGAGATAGGACACTCGTTCCAATACTTGGTGTCGTGCGACCTCGGAACAAACCACGGATGGAGATATGGCTTTGGAGACAACGGCTCAGGAGGGTGCGCATGGTGGGAAAGCTGCGCACAGTGGCAGGCATTCAAGGTGTATCCTGAACAGCAGTTCAACAACGGATACTATTCGGAAGCCATCAACTGCGCGTACATGAACCTGCTGCACGAATATTGGCGGTATGCGAACTACTTCATACAAGACTACTGGTGCCAGCTTCACGGCCAGAGATTCATCGGAACATTATGGCGCGAATCAACTTTCCCGGAAGACCCGATAGAGACTTACCAGCGCATTACGGAAACAAGCCAGTCGGAATTTAACGACGAGATTTTCAACTTCGCCTGCCGTTCCGCCTCATGGGATATTGATGCGATACGCGACTATGGAAAGAACAGCATCGACGCTTACTCAACCAACCTCACCCGCACAGATGACGGATGGTGGCAGGTGGACAGTGCGAACTGTCCGCAAAACTACGGATTCAATATTATCCGCGTGAACGGAGCACCTGCCGGCAGTGTAGTGAAAGCCGACTTCAAAGGCATCGCAGGTGAGAAAGGCTACCGCGCATACAAGGCAGACAAAGCCGGATGGAGATATGGTTTCTGCGCACTGAAAACCGACGGAGAGCGCGTGTATGGACAGGCTTACAGCGAAAAGGAAGGAACAGCAGAGTTTACAGTCCCTGAAGATTGCAAAATGTTGTGGTTTGTCGTGAGCGGCGCGCCGACAGAACACTGGAGACACCCGTGGGATATGGACGGAGACGACTTGCAGACCGGACTTGACAACGACGAGCAATGGCCATACAGGGTGAAATTCGAGAATACAGAACGTCTCGGATATTATACCTTTGACGAAGATTATGAGCGCAAAGACACGACTGTGGTCTATAATATCGACCTCACTTATGACAGTTCAAATTATGGTGCTACAGCTGTCACGCTCGATGTAGACCCTATTTGTCAGGCACTCGGTGTGGACGCTGATATGATAAAGCAGACTACAAACGCAAGCGGAAACGGGAAAATAAAATTTTATAGTGTATCATCTTCCGGAGTTCTTGGCTCAACCCCGACAGCCAATGGTCTCGGACACTGGTTCAACGCAAGCGGAAACGTGGTTGCACACGGCGGAAGCGCATACGTTTATTCTGAGTTTACAGCCAGCAGACTGTTGTTTGCCGTAGGACAGTATCCGGCACGTCTCAAGGTCGGAAACACCTACACAATTCGCCAGGCACTGCAATACACACATACCGATGGCAAGAAATACACTGCCACCATCGTATTCAATGTTACAGTGGTGAAATAAAAAAGTTCTTGCAGAATAAAGACAGAAAAAATCTCCGGAACATACGTTTCGGAGATTTTTTACGTTATAAGTCTATAATGAAGACTATAAAAGAGATATATGCCAACAGAAACCGCTATATATAATAAGGAAAAGAAAAACGTCCTTTTGACGCAATCATACAATCATATCATGCTGAAATTACTGTGTGTGCTATTCCTGCTGACACTCTCGGCAAGTGTCTACGCACAGAATGTGACCATACGCGGCACAGTCACTGACGACAAAAAATCGCCAGTGGAGCTTGCTTTGGTACACATAGAAGGACAATTGGCAGGGACTACATGCAACCTGAAAGGCAAATATGAGCTGACATGCCAGTCGTCCGACTCCGTGGTAGTCGTTTTCTCCATGATTGGCTATCAGACAAGAAAGAGAGTGCTGAAAAACCCGACTGACACGGTCACACTGAACGTTATGCTGCCCTCGCTCGGTGTGGAACTTGGCGAGGTGGAAGTAAGCGACATACGCAGACAGACCGGAAGTATGACGGACGTAAGCATAAAAGACATGAAACATCTTGGCAGTGCATCAGGAGGCGGTGTGGAAGCAATTATCGCCACACAGGCGGGAGTGAGCACGCACAATGAGCTTAGCTCACAATATAATGTGCGCGGAGGCTCGTTCGATGAGAACAGTGTCTATATCAACGGCACGGAAGTGTATCGTCCGCTGCTCATACGTTCCGGACAGCAGGAAGGACTCAGCATCATCAATCCGGACATGGTGGAAAAAGTAGGATTCTCTGCCGGAGGATTTGAGGCGAAATACGGTGACAAGATGTCATCTGTGCTTGACATTGAATACAAGAAAGTGAAAGGTTTCGAGGGTTCTGTATCCGCCAGTATGCTGGGAGCCAACGTGTATGCAGGCTACGGGACAGACAAATTCAGCATGACTCACGGATTGCGGTACAAGACTACAAGCTATCTGCTTGGTACACTTGACACTAAAGGTGAATATGAGCCGAAAGATTTTGACTACCAAACTTATATAAGCTGGATGCCTACAAAAAAATGGACATTCGACTTTATAGGAAACATATCGAAGAACGACTACAATTTTGAGCCTTCAGATCGTACCACAAAGTTCGGAACAGCGGAAGACGTAAAAGAGTTCAAAGTGTATTTTGACGGAAAGGAGCAAGACAAGTTCCACACCTATTTTGGAAGTTTGTCTGCAACCCATCATTTCAACGCATCCAATGAGATGACCATGAGCATGTCGGCTTTCAAGACCAACGAAAGGGAGACATTCGACATAAGCGGAGAATATTGGCTGAACAACGAAGGAGAAGACGAGAGTCTGGGCATAGGAACATATATGGAACATGCGCGCAACCGGCTAACAGCCGATGTCAAGAGCATTGGGGTGAACGGACGAAGCAGATTCACAGCACACGACATACGATACGGCATATTGTACAAGTCAGAACATGTGGAGGAAACGATGCGGGAATGGGAAATGCGCGACTCTGCCGGATACTCGCTTCCCCATTCCGACAACAGGCTGGACTTGATATACAACCTCGCATCGAGAAATGAAATCAACAGCCACCGTTTTGAGCTTTATGCACAAGACACCTACCGGAAAATATTCGAGGAAGGAGAGATGGTACTCAATTATGGAATAAGACTGTCGCATTGGAGCTGGAACAAGGAATGGCTCTTTAGCCCAAGAGCCACAATGGCTTTCATTCCGGCAAACAATGACAGGCTTACATTCAGGTTCTCGACAGGACTCTACTATCAGGCACCTTTCTATAAAGAGATAAAAGACACTGTGACTGTCAATGGAAATACTTCTGTAGTTCTCAACAAGAATATCAAATCACAACGCTCCATACATTTCGTAATTGGCGGAGAATACAGGTTTAAAGTGAGCAACCGCCCTTTCAAGGCTACAGCCGAGATATATTACAAGGCTCTCAGCAACTTGATTCCTTATAACGTGGACAACGTGCGGGTGAGCTACTATGGAGAAAATATGGCGACAGGTTATGCGATGGGACTCGACATGAAATTATACGGAGAGTTTGTGCCGGGAACAGACTCTTGGATTAGTGCGGGAATAATGAAGACACAAGAGAAAATCAATGGCAAGTCCGTTCCCCGCCCTACAGACCAAAGGCTGAACCTGTCGGTATTCTTCAGCGATTATTTTCCGAATACAGACAAATGGAAAGTGACGCTGAAATGCCATTATGCCGGCGGACTCCCGTTCGGACCGCCTCATACGGGACGCGACAAGCAGGTGTTCCGCATGTCTTCCTACCGACGTGTCGACCTCGGAATGTCATACCGTCTGCTGAACAACGAGGACAAACACTCAACAAACGGAATAGGCAGACACTTGCGCAATGTGTGGCTTGGGATTGACGCATTCAACATTCTCGGAATCAGCAACGTCAACTCCTACTATTGGGTGACGGACATCACCAACAACCAGTATGCTGTACCTAATTACCTTACAGGCAGACAAATTAATGCGAGAATACTTGTAGAATTTTGAAGTTACAAACAAAATCCTCACAAAGAAAAGCGTGTGTAAAGTCAAATCCTTTACACACGCTTTTCTTTGTAAGGAAACAGCCTCAATAGAGAACCTTTCTTCCACAATTTGTGGACCTGGGGAGAATCGAACTCCCGTCCAAACGAGGAAACCATATGCTTTCTACATGCTTATCTTTGACTGAGATTTTCGAGTGCAGGCAAGACCAAAGCCACCAACCAACACCTTATCCTCTAAATTTTCACAAGAGCTGCGAGGAGAAACCCAAGCTATTCCCGATTTTACTGTGCCGCTTTACCAAACGCTTCGGAACAAGAGCTTTTGAGCGACATCTCGTTTCCGCCACTGTGACAGAAATAAAGCTAATCTACTATACTTCGATTAAGCAGCGAGAGCATAAGAATCGTTGCCAGATAATTCTTTGATAACTGAGATTTAAGTGGAAATTACCGACCCACTGCATGCTTACATACCATTCCGACTCGCTGTCAAATCCAGTCAAGCCCATTATTTCTTGCAAAATTAAGTATTCTCATAAAGCAAAACAAATTTGTCTTAGAAAAATATGCCGAGATATATGAAATAATCTATACATACTCAACAAATTGAACAGAAATCACCCTTCTATCAGCTCATACGCGGCATACTCAGGAAACCACTTGTCGAGTTGACGGTCGGCACGCGCTTCCATCTCGGGAGTTATATACTTCGACATTTTCTGTACAAGCACAACAAAAGAAATCACCTCATCAAGCCACCCTATTACAGGAAGACGCTTTGAGTTCAGCACATCGATTGGCAGAATGAGATAAGCCAGCGAGACAAAAATAGCCCATTTGTCTTTAAGAGGAGTTTTCTTGCTGCCCATCACATACCACATCAACAAAACAGGACGGGTCGCCGCACGACCTGCCTTGCGGCTCCAGTCACAAACATTACTCCAAAGAGCATTGTAATCTAATTTCAATATTGCCATATCATTCAATCTTATAAGTTTCTTACATTATAGAGAGCCTCAACAGAAAAAAGCTATCAATACCAGTCATACCAGTCATATAAAAGTCGGGAACATACAAAAATCCCAAATCAGCAGTGGTAATTTGAGAGTTTTGTACGTTGGAGAAAATAAATGCAAGAAGTTTTATAAATAAAATCATATTCAAGTTCACTATATGAATCCTGCTGCCGCACAAGACATTCTTACACGACGACTTCCCCATTAATTTGTCAGTAATAAGTGCAACACATGAGTCAGACCAGACATGTTCCCCCCTGCCCCTACACCCACATTGGGCTTGGCAATCAGGGGACAGCCCACATCAGCGGCAAACGCAATGGCGGCATCCATGCCCTCATGTGCCTTGAGTTTTCGGGCGGCAGGAATGTCGGCCGCCTCATAGATGCGCTTCATCAGGCTTTTCTTTTTGATATATTCCACTTGGGAGAACGGCACACTTATGTATAACCCTTATCAAAGATGTTGCTGCGTCTCCATACAAAGCGCATCCATTGTATCGTTTGTACATACTTTATAAACGAAAGTCCTAAAACCCGAACCATTCTGCCTCGCATATTGTAGTACAACAGTATGTGGACAAGAGGTGTTTTGACATTATGTCACTTTAGGCGGAAGGCTAATTTTAACATTTGGGGCGACTGTCGGCTTTGAGTTGGTGCTTGGTTTTCGGATGTATTGTTGATAAATGGTTGATAATCAGTTAAATATATTTTCGGCGAAAAGTACGCGGTTTTTGACGTAAAACGCATGGTTTGAGTCAAAATAGGATG
>JAMPEL010000082.1 GCA_023665185.1 Roseburia sp. | reverse complement strand
TACACAAAGATACACAGAAAATTTGATATAAACTAATTTTCAACATCTACTTAATTAAAAACATTAGGACAATGAAAACAACAAAGTTTTTGGGCTTTTATGCCCCGGTAATGATTACCACAGTGTTTATGTCAGCAATCGCTTTCACCGGATGCTCGCAGGATGATGAGATTGACAAGTGTGAGGATACGTATAAGACACATGCGGAAATGATGATGACAAGAGCGGGAGAGAATAATCAGACAAAACCAGAGAAACCTAAACCTCAATCACAAGAAAGAGTTATTCTTAGTAAAGGTGTTCAGGGAGCAGTATCTCAATATGTTAATCAGAAAGTAGGAATCGTTTATTGGGAAGAAAATTTTGTCGTTTCTGTATATGAAAAAGTTGATTCTGCCACACAAATTAAAAGTTATAGAGCGGAGGTTGATACAAAAGACGCTCACAGCCCTTATTTGGACGTAAATGTTTCCAGTTGCAGTTATAGAGACGGGCATGCGACTGTTTCATTATCCATGAAGGGTTATTATAATGTAGACCAAATAAACCCTGATTATGTAATATTTAAAGAGTCTGTCTATTTATAAAGAATTTGTATGAGCCAGCATTCTATTTTTTACTCTGTCTGAACAGTTGCTAATCAAAATGATGACATATATCTTCGCGCTTTTGTTTTTTTCATTATGCTTTACCAGCATCCATGCTCAGAATGTTTCTGATATAGTTGCCTATGCCCAAAAGTCCAACAGTATGTATCCCCAAGAGAAAGTGTATTTGCATTTTGACAATACAAGTTATTTCAAAGGAGAAACCATGTGGTTTAAAGCATATATCATGCGCAATGACAACGAAAATGTCACAGCCTTGAGCCATGTGCTCTATGTGGAGCTTGTTTCTTCCGGAGGTGATATTATGAAAACCAAAAAACTTGCCATTATAGACGGGACAGCAGAGGGAACTATCAGCCTTGACGACATTCTGTTGTCTGGTTTCTACGAGGTTCGCGCTTACACACGTTACATGACCAATTGGGGCACGGACGCTTGTTTCTCACGCATCATTCCTGTATTTGACAAACCCGAAAAGAACGGAGATTATTCTCATCATACAATGACAGATCCGAATACCAATAGAGTCGCAGACCATTGGCGGTACATGAATCCAAACTCTATTAACAAAAGTGCGGAATATGATCTTGTAACTTTCTATCCGGAAGGAGGACGGCTCATAAAGGGCATTAGCAGCAATGTGGCTTTTAAAATAAAAGACAAGAATGGAAAATATCCTCATGGGGATAACATATATATCACAGATTCTGTGGGAAACGTATGCCATAACAAGATCTCAATGTCTATTGACGGTCTGGGAAAATTCAGATACCTTCCTGATGACTCAAACCGTTTTTTGGTAATCAAAGATTTCTACGGTAAGGATGTACGGGTAAAAATTCCAGTGCCGGAAGAGAAAGGCTGTGCTATAGCGGTAGATGTTATGAATGACAAAAAGATTTTTGTAGAGTTTACCGCATCTGTCGGGATACGTGGAAAGGATTTGGGAATGATGCTGCTCCATCACGGCAATTTATTATATTCCAATACCATCCGTATTGGGACTGAACCCTACACATTAATGCTAAGACGTAATGATATACCGGCAGGAGTAAGTTCTATTATTATTTTTAATAATTCTGGGGAGATTCTGTCGGAACGTCTGTTTTTTATACCTCCGCCCCGAAAAAAAATACAGATTATTCCCATAACCACAGGTATCATACCATGTGGAAAGGTTAAGCTTGAAATTCATTCATTACCAGATGCCTCCCTCTCTCTTTCTGTGATGGATGCTGCCTCTGTGACAGGAAAGGTTGAAGGCAGTATGCGGACATGGCTGACGCTCTCATCTGAAATCAAAGGTTATACGACCCATCCGGAATATTATTTTGAGGAAGATGACGCTGCACATCGCTTGGCTACAGATTTGCTGATGATGACACGGAGCTGGAGAACATATGACATGAGACAAATGACAGGTAACGACACTATGCTCCTTAAGCAACCCATAGAGGACAAACTGTATCTTTACGGTTTTTTGTCTTCGAGAAAAAAACGTCATAACATAGAGAATGTAGACGTTTCTGTCTATATGTATAATGATAAAGGGCAAGTTATGAAGGGAAGTACCACGACGGACATTGACGGCAAGTATGCTTTTGAATTGCCTGACTGTAACGGGGAATGGAACACTATTATACGAACAAAAAAAGACGGAAACAGCACCGCATATAATGTGGCTATTGACAGAAACTTTTCTCCTCCTGTGCGCCATATAACTCAGCAAGAAGTAAGTGCCCTTTCCGCTTTTGTCTCTGACAACTCATTTATAGTTTCTGGCGACTCCGCTCTAGCAGTTGATGTTTTAAGATACGACACTAATGAGAACAAGTTCATTTTGCCAACAGTGAAGATAAAAAGGAAGAGAATTTATGATGATGCCAAATCATCGTGGGAAAGTGAAAGTCGGGGTAAATGGAAGGCGCAGCTATATTACGACTGTGACAAGGAGGCTGACATTATTGCGGACAAGGGAAATATGACTCCTGACTTTCTTGACTGGATAACAACAAGGAACAGTTTCTTCGCAGGAAACAGAAATTTTCATTATGAAGTAAATGGCTATTCGACTTTGGAAATGGAGGATGTTAATACTGTGGACATTGCTAATAATAAAGGGGCAAAACCGCAAATATTGGATACCATCCAAATTGTGAGGAGGCATTCAGATGATATGAGGGTGCTGAAAGTTGATGCGGCAAATCTTGATGCATGTATGTTTAATGATGGACTTACATATAAGAACCGACCTGTTGTATGGATTATTGATAACAGTTATATGATGGTCTCCGGACTCAATAATCGCAAGATGAATGTGGAGGGTATTGCAGAAGTCGTATCAGCGGTGACTATGCCCAATTACCTTGATGAGGTGAAGTCTGTCTATATATCTGAGGACAAAGATATTTTCATGCGTTACATCCAGTCTGCGGATTTACAAGCTATAAATCCTGTGACAGTTTTCGTTTATACCCACCATCAATTTTATGAACGTCTAAAAGGAACTCGCCGCACCCATTTTCAGGGATTTGACGAACCGTCCACCTTCCAGATGGAGGACTATTCCGTGCTTCCCGCACCGGATGATTTCCGGCGCACCATCTACTGGAATCCGGATGTGAGGACGGACAAGGACGGCAAGGCAACAGTGGAGTTCTACAACAATTCCACCTGCACGCAGATGTACATCTCGGCAGAGGGAATGACAAAGGACGGGCAGTTTGTCACCAATGAGTGAGATAACACCAACTAAAGAAACTATTAGAACAATGAGAACAAAAAGAATTTTGGGCATTTATGCCCCGTTAATGATTACCACAGTATTTATCTCAGCAATCACTTTCACCGGATGCTCGCAGGATGATGAGATAGATGAGTGTGAGGAGACGTATAAAACATATGCGGAAATGATGATGACAAGAGCGGGAGAGAATAATCAGACAAAACCAGAGAAACCCAAGCAGACTGAATTTCCTTTTTCGTTTAAAACAAATGCAGTCTTTGAGTTTTCAAAGGGAAATAAAATACGATATGGAAGTTCCGAGGTCGAGATTACAATATATCTCGATAGTTTAGACCGCTTTATACGATTTGATTACACCTCAAAAGACGACAGCGATACAAAGATTGCAAATGTGGAAGTCATGCCACAAACCAACAGATATGACATAAAAATAACAGCATCGTATTTGTGGGACGCCTCATATAGCAACGGTATTTTCAATACGACCTATTCACCAGAAAAGAATGATAAAAAGTAATGTGAGATATTACATATTCGGATGTGGCATACTGTTTTTACTAAGTGCCGTATCCGCCTATTCGCAAATTGCATACACCCCGGAAGCAAAATCGGAAGACGCGCAAAAAATACGCGCCTACATCCGACATGCCATGCTGTTCAATCTTGACACACCGCATGAGAAAGTCTACCTGCATTTCGACAATACCGGATATTTCAAGGGAGAACGAATATGGTTCAAGGCATACGTGGTAAGGACCGACACCGGGATGCCTACGGACATAAGCGGTGTGCTGTATGTGGAGCTTGTCACCCCAAGCGGTGATGTGGTGGAGACCAAGAAACTGCACATTGAGAACGGTATGGCATACGGCGACTTGTGGCTTGATAAAATATTCTGTACCGGATTCTATGAGGTGCGGGCCTATACAAGATACATGACAAACTGGGGCAACAGCGATGTGTTCTCCCGCGTGTTTCCCGTGTTCAATGCCCCGGACACAGACGGGGATTATTCCCGGATGACGATAGACAAGGTCAGCTATAAGAACAGGCTTCCCAATATGAGGACGGAGGACTCTCCATTCGACAGCGGGAAGAGGCAGCGTGAGCTGTACGATGACTCTCTGTCGAAAAATGTGCATGTGAGCTTTTTTCCTGAAGGAGGGCGGCTTGTTCGCGGAAAGATAACCCGTGTGGCATACACCGTCTGTGACGGTAGCGGCGCGTACACCACATCGTCCGGTTTTCTGACAAATCAGGCGGGCGACACGCTGTGCCTCATACAGACGGACGACCATGGGCGGGGAATATTTGAGGTTGTACCCGATGGAAGCCCGCTCTACCTTGTGACGTACACCCGCAAGGGAAAACAGAAAAGAGTTCGCCTTCCTGAAGCGGAGGCGGAAGGCTGCATCTTGTCCGTTGATGCCACTGACAGCACATGGGTAACGGCTGCGTTCTCCTCGACAGAAGGCATGAGGGGCAGACTGTTGGGCTATGCCATACTGCACAACGGCAGTGTGGTGAGGTGCGACACACTGACAGCCGACAGCCAAACAACCAAACGCTTTATGCGCAGCAAACTTCCGGCAGGAGTCAATTCAATGATATTGTTTGACTGCGGTGGAAACATCCATGCGGAGCGCATGTTCTTCGTCTGTCCGGAACTGCGCCGCGATGTCAGCATCATGGCTGACACAACTGCATCCCTTGAGCCATGCGGAAAGGTGAGGCTGGCATTGGAGACGCGCCCCAATACCTCGCTGTCGCTCTCGGCAGTGGACATAGCCGCCATGTCGGGCGGAAAGAGCGGGAACGCGCTGACGTGGGTGCTGCTGTCGTCCGAAGTCAAGGGGTATGTGGACAATCCTGGATACTATTTCGAGTCGGACGACATGGAGCACCGGAAAGCCGCCGACCTGCTGATGATGGTACAAGGATGGAAGCGGCATGAGTGGAAGTGGGTGTTTGGCATCGGCTCGCCGCAACGGCTGCAACCCATAGAGGACGGGCTTTATCTGTCTGGAAGGATAGACCGTGGCAAGAGACCTACGGCAGGCATTCCCTTGTCGGCATATCTGTATAACCGGCAAGGACAAGTGCTGAAAGGGCATACTGCCACCGACAGTGTCGGGGGCTATGCTTTCAAGCTCCCGGATATAAGCGGGGACTGGGCTTTACAGATTCTGCCTGACAAGAAGAAATACAAGAAGATACGCAACATCTCCATCGACAGGAGGCTCAGTCCGCCTATGCGCCTCATATTGCCGGACGAGACAAGAAGGCTTCCGAAACCGCAGCCAAACATATCTTTTGCCAGTGTCATGACACAGGAGGAAGATGCTTTGCAGCCCGCGTCAAGATATGAGAGAACTCTTCCTACCGTCAATGTGCGGAGCAAGCGGCGCTATGCGGACAACAGCTCGTCATGGCATAACGAGAATATGGCACGCTATTGGTCGAACATATACTATGACTGCGATGAGGAGACAGACCGGATATTGGACGAAGGGGAAAGCATACCGACCATTTTCGAGTTCCTCGCCAGAAAGAACCCCTTGTTCGACACTCCTGAATGTGTTGGTTTGCCATATTATCTTGGATTTTCGATGACTGTAAGTGATGTTGGAGGCAGAGATGTCGGCACGTATAACTTTTCTGGATCTATGACATACAGAAAAAAGGGTATCACTTGGTATGTGGACAATGAATATGCCGCATATAGCGACAGTCGTTCTTTTGTATGTAGTCTGGGCACGTTTCCTTTTCCTGTGTTCCTTGATGAGGCCAAATCAATCTATATTGCAGATTCTAAGGCTTCTATGGAAAATGCCCCGGATGTAGCTGGAACTGCGAGAATATACATATACACTCATTCCTCATCCGTGCCGAATGCGCCCAAAGGAGTTCGCCGCACCCGTTTTCAGGGATTTGACGAACCGACAACTTTCCACATGGAGGACTACTCCGTACTTCCCGCATCGGATGACTTCCGGCGCACCATCTACTGGAATCCTGACGTGAGGACGGACAAGGACGGCAAGGCAACAGTGGAGTTCTACAACAACTCCACCTGCACGCAGATGTACATCTCGGCAGAGGGAATGACAAGGGGCGGGCAGTTTGTAACCAATGAATGATTCAGAAATCTATAAAACAAAAAAATGAGACTTATGAGAAACAGAAAATTCAAGAACGGCTGTGGCATTTTGTGTGCTTTGTTCCTGATGCTTCCTTTGGAATCATCAGCAAAAAGTCACAAGTCATTTGACTTACCACATTATGTGTACGGCTCCAATAGCCAAGTGAGCATGAGGAGTGTGGAGTTTGCCGACACGGCTACAGTCGTGTCGTTCGGCATCACCGGCGCGCCATACTCTTATGTCCGCCTGCCAAAGGACATAGTTGCGTGTGGGGAGGACGGCAAGAAGTACGGAATGCGGGGTATATACGGTCTTGCAGCAGACGGAAAACTGTGGATGAAGTCGGACGGCAAGGCGGAGTTCAAAGTGTCGTTCAAGAGTCTTCCCACCAATACGGAGTGTTTCGACATATTGAGCGGATACGATGATGACAGGCTCTGTTTCCTCGGCGTCCATGACAAGGGCGGCAAGCTGAAAATAAAGGCCGCCAAGGAGGCGGTAGACAACAGTGAGGTGTCGGCAGACGCGTACACCCGTGGTACAGCCGTCATACTCGGAACGGTGAGCAAGCCGTCTTGTGACGGAAAGCTCTGGTTTGCGGAGTGCTTTTTCCGCCCGTTCATGCAGCAGGCTGATTTCAGCGGAGAGGCGACCCCGCTGGTGGCAGAGATAGACGAGGACGGACGGTTTGAGCTGAAAATGGACATCGACTGCCCGATGTATTCCCAGTTCTCTGTGAGGAGCGGGGGTGAGACGGCTCATGTACCATTCTATGTCCGTCCGGGAGACACCCTGCGCATTGACCTTGCCGGCGAGGGAACGGAATACAGGAGCAGCAATTCCAAAGGATGTTTTGACAACCTGTTGCGCAACGGCATCGCCCCTATATGGTTCCGCTTTGGCCAGGAGCTGCGCTATATGAACGAGGAGAATGTGATGACAGCGATGGAGGTGTTCCTCGACAGCACGATGAGGGTGTGCGACTATGTGGCAGGCAAGTACAGCTTGTCACCGTGGGAGACGCATGTCATGAAGACAGGACAAAGACTGTCCGTACTCAATTCCTTCTTCTACGGAATGAACAGCGTAAGACATTATCGGGAGAGAGCGGTAAGAGAGGGAATGATGGACGAAAGGGACAGCCGGAATGACTTCGCCATTGTGAGGAAGATGCCGGTAGACGACCCCACAGTCCTGCTTTTCGGTGAGATGCTTGAAAACGCGGCTGGCAGTCTGATGATGTCGGAGTTGTTCAGGAACAACGACTCTCCGCAGGCTTCTGTCGGACGCATGAACGAACTGCTTGGCTACAAGGAGTCCGCACCGCTGTTCATGCAGGCGGCTTTGACAACAAGGATGAAGTCGGTATGGCAGTCGGGCAAGGATGAGACCAGTCAGATAAACAGTCTGATAAGCAGCAATTATCTTCGTCACAAGGCAGAGGATATGAAAACTGAAGTCGTCAGCGTGAGAAACAGTGACGCGTATGACGTACCTCAGAATCCCGGCGGTGACATTCTGCGCAGACATACGGACAAGTATAACGGCAAGTACGTGGAGCTGGTCCTGATAACCGGAGAGAACAGCGGCAGAAACCTTATCGGCAACAAGATGGTCAATCTCATTCCTGATTTCCATGCCAGCAAGGACATACAGTTCGTCTATCTGTTTGACGGAAACGCGTTCACATCGGACGAGTACGCAAGATTTGCCGACGGAAGTCTCAGGGGCGAGGACACTCATCGAATCAGCGGAGATGACTTTGCTGAACTACGGAAGACACTGCATTTCATCGAAGGCCCGAAAGTGTGTACGCTCAACCGTGAGGGCAAGATCATGCGGCAGCCGTTGTTCCTCAACGATGAGACTGCATTCAGAATGTCGCTGAGAACATTGCTTGAGAACGAGCGGATGTGACAACTTGTGGCGCATGAATGTTGTGGACTGTATTTATGCGCCATCTTTGTCTTGGCCGGATAAACATACTGTTATATAAGATGCACATAACCCAACATATTATATGGACAATGGCGGAAGATACATGCGCGTTTCTTCTGCTGTTCTGCTGTTGCATTCCGTCTGTCACAGGATTCTCCGACAGCCTGATAATGCCCAAGTGGTTTCTTGGAGGTATAGCATTTCTCTTTTGGATAATGGTCGTCTGTTTCAGAAAGAGACGTGCCGGCTTCTGCCGGACAACAGAATCAATGGCAGACAGCTTTTGCAGGGCTGCATTTTTGGCAAGCATCGTGGAAATGCTGTTTGTCGCAGCGGAAACAGTATGCTCAGGCGGCATACCTGATGTCGGCGCACAAGGTACATTTGACAATCCGTCAGGGATGTCCTTGTTTCTGTGTACGTTGCTTCCTTTTGCGATACATTCTACAAACAGATTTTCTTTATCGACAGAACACGCCGGACTACACCGCGTCCCATTTGTCACAGTAATATATATAATATTCTTCGTTACGGTATTGCTCATGTCAAAGTCACGCGCCTCATTGGTTTGTGCCGGATGCTTTGCCTGTATCGCATTGGCAAGATATTGGCGGGCCAAGATAAGCGTTAAGGTCATGGCGGGAATATTCATAAGTGCCATCATTATCAGCTTTTGCCTGTTCTTTCAGAAAGACTCCACACACGGCCGCCAGTTTATCCTGCATGTCACGTGGGAACTAATAAAAGAAAAACCGTTGGCAGGGCACGGGCCTGGAGGATTTCATAAAGAGTATATGAACAGGCAGGAGGACTATTTTCTTGCATGTCCTCAAAGCCGGTATGCCCGGCTGGCTGATGATGTGCGGCATCCGCTCAATGAGTTCATGCTTGCATGGTGTGACTATGGAATATCGGGACTGTGTGTCATCATAACCGCATTTGCATTTCCTTTGACCGTATGTTTAATAAAAAGACGCGGGAAGCCTGTATGGCTGTCGGGGACACTTCCGATATTCATATTCTCTTTATTTTCTTATCCACTCAACTATCCCTTGTCGTGGATAATTTTGATTTTGTGCGGCTGTCATTCCCTGTATGCCTTTAATCCCATAAAGAAGACGTTTCAAAAACACATGCCTTGCATATTGAATACAACAATCCTCGTCTGCTTGTGCCTGTTGGCTGTAATGTTTTATGAGCTGCATTATGACTTGGCATGGGGACGTATGGCAAAATATGCGGCTGACGGTCATCCGCGAAAGGCTCTTGTCAGATATGCTTCCTTGTACGGACATTACCATTCCAATTCCTATTTCCTTTATAATTATGCCGCCGTGCTCTATTCTGCCGGCATGTTCACGGAGGCAGAGGAAAAAATTGGGGAATGTCAGAAAATGTGGAACGGGTATAATATAGAGCTGCTTGCCGGAGATATTTGCAGAATGGAGGATAGGTACGACAAGGCAAGAATGCACTATCAACACGCACACCAGATGTGCCCGTCACGTTTTGCGCCGTTGTTTGAGATATTCCAAACTTACAGAACGGAAGAGGACACGGTAAATGCTGTGAGGGTGGCGCGAATAATTGTTTGCAAAAGCATGAAAACTGAGTCAGCGGAAATATATGAGATGAAAACCATAACCGGTGAATTTATACGGATATTCGAGAAAAAAGAGAAGGCCAATAAAGAGTCCTCTGGCAGATACAACAATGGCGAGGAAGCTTTCGAACTCTTTAGGGAACAAGTGGGACGAACTTTGGTAAATAGCCATCAAATAAAAACATGGAGAATCCCCGTGTATATAAATCAATAACATTATAATTAAAAACATTAGGACAATGAAAACAACAAAGTTTTTGGGCATTTATGCCCCGGTAATGATAATCACAGTATTTATGTCAGCAATCGCTTTCACTGGATGCTCGCAGGATGATGAGACTGATGAGTGCGAGGAGACTTACAAGACACATGTGGAAATGATGATGACAAGAGCGGGAGAAAGTATTCTTCCTGTCACAACAGACACTTTGAAAGCTTCAAAAACATTCACTAAGGATTTTCAATTCCAAGTCAGAGCGGGCAATACTTATAGAAGTATATATAGGGTAATTAAATTTGAAGTTAAGATTTACAGAAATATGGATAAAACCTATAAAGCCACAATATCAACAAAAGACGAAGATGTTTCTCTAAGATGCATTTCACTTGGAATAAATGGAAACCAATATACAGTAACTGTAGATGCCTCAATAAATAATCCGGCACATAATATAAATCTTTTGGAGCCGGAGTGCTTTCATAGTACCTGCTATGTCTCCTTGCCATAAAAATTTACAGGTGTGTTTTTATTGTATTTGTATAAAATATATGGCAAAATGAAGTATATATTGTTCCTCCTTTATTTGCTCGTTTTACAGACTGCATTCTGCCAGAATACGGATGACAGAGCCAAGTCTACGGAAAATGTCATTGCATACATCAAACATGCCATGCTGTTCAACATGAGTATGCCTCAGGAAAAAGTGTACCTTCATTTCGATAATACCGGCTACTTCAAGGGAGAGCATATATGGTACAAGGCTTACGTGGTGCGTGCCGACAATGGTATGCCAACCAACATAAGCAAAGTGCTTTATGTGGAGCTTGTCTCTCCAAATGGCGACATTGTCAAGACGCAGAAACTTCGGATTGACAAGGGTGAGGCGCACGGCGATCTGTTGCTTGACGACATATTAAGTTCCGGTTTCTATGAAGTGCGCGCATATACCAGATACATGACTAATTGGGGCGGCGAGAGCCTGTTCTCGCGTGTATTTCCCGTTTTCCGCAGTCCTAAGAACAAGGGCAATTACTCTGGTATGGTGATGGACAGTGTCGGTCATCGCCACCGGCTGCCTGACTATCGCCAGAAAGACGGAGAAACCTCCGGAAGTCTGAATGTCAGGTTCTATCCGGAGGGCGGCTCGCTTGTGGAGGGCAACGAGGGTAGGGTGGCTTTTACTGTCACGGACTCGGAAGGTAGGCGGGTGGACGCACAAGGGGTGTTGGTGGACTCCTGCGACCGCAGTATATGCAAGGTGTCGGTGTCGGACGGCAGGGGCATCTTCGGTTTTACACCACAGGGAACTGCCGCACGTCTCCGCCTGTTTGACAAGTCCGGGAAAGAACTGTATTTCCCGCTTCCCGCCTCCTTGCCCAACGGTTGCACGCTCTCTGTCGATGCCGTTTCCCCTGACAGCGTGACAGCCACAGTCCGTGCCTCCACCTCCATGCACGGCAGGCTGATAGGCTATGTCCTTATGCACAGTGGAAATATATTGGAGTGCGACACCATGACAGCCGCAGGATTTCTGCGGCGGAGTTTTCTGCGTGCCACCCTTCCCGAAGGTGTGAGCCAGTTTACGGTATTTGACAGTAGCGGGCATATTCTTGCGGAGCGGCTTTTCTTTGTCAATCATACTTCCGCTTCTTCCGACATTGTGGCTATGGAGGCGAAAGCCGACAAGCTCGTTCCTTGTGGAAAAGTCTGTCTTTCCCTGACCTCCAGTCCCGATGCCTCCCTGTCCGTATCAGCAATGGACGTGGCATCCATGCCTTGTGGCAAATATGGCAACATACGCACATGGATGCTGCTCTCGTCCGATGTGAAAGGATATATAGAGCGGCCTGAATATTATTTCGAATCGGACGATGAGGAACACCGCTGTGCTGCCGACACCCTTATGCTGATTCAGGGATGGAGACGATATGACTGGCAGCTTATGTCAGGACAGAAGAGCTTTGACAACAGGATACAGCCGGTAGAGGACAAACTGTATCTTTTCGGGCAATTGCGGCGAGTGTCGGGAAATGCCGTGGACAATGTGTCGTTGAAGGCATTCCTATATAATAAAAAAGGAGAGAGTCTGAAAGGCAGTGCCGTGACCGACAGTCTTGGAAACTACGCGTTTGAGCTGCCGGATATATCGGCAGAATGGAATCTGCAACTGTTTACAAGCAAACAGGACAGGAGAACGGACTACCGCATAACAATTGACAGGCGGTTCTCTCCAGAAAGGCGGAGACTGAATCTGGAGGAATTGCTTCCCACAAAGGTGAACGGGCCGAATCTGTCTGTGGGCGGGTCTTCTGCTGTGGACATTCCTGATGGCAACTGTGCGGACAGTCTTTCGTTATCGGGCAACCACATATTGCCGACCGTAAAGGTTAAAGGGCGGTATTTTACGAATGACGATGTGCCAAAATGGTATGACGAATCTTTCGGCTCACATTATGCCTCTGTGTATTATAATTGTGAGGAGGTATGCGACTCGCTGACGGATGAGGGAAAGGACATACCTCTATTATACGAGTGGCTTATATCGAAGAATGAGTTTATAAGCGGAACAGACATCGCATCGGATGTGCTTCTGTGTAATCCTGACGGCGATGTGGCGCGACCGGTGGATTTTACTAAGGACGGAATCCTCAAGACAAAAGCAACGGGTGCTGACAGATTCACGGATTTGGATCCCATGTACAGCGTTGCCCCTCCCGCTCCCTGGCTGCTTCTGTATGCCGACGGCTTATCATACCGGAACAGGCCCGTTGTATGGATTGTCAATAATACTTATTGTACTATAACCGGTTTCACGTCTAACAAACTGGCTGTTGATTATTGCAACAACTATGTGAATGCAATAGCGATGCCTCAATACCTGAACGAGGTGAAATCCGTGTATTTCACGGAGAACACAGAAGTCCTTTCCAGCTATCTCTTGTCCGGAAGTCTCGACCGGGTACATCCGGTTGTCGCATACATATATACTATACCAGTAGTGACAACGGAGAGCCGAAAAGGGCTTCGCAGCACTTATTTCCAGGGCTTCAATGTGCCCTCCACCTTCCAAATGGAGGACTACTCTGTACTTCCCGCACCGGACGATTTCCGGCGCACCATCTACTGGAATCCGGATGTGCGTACCGACAAGGACGGCAAGGCAACAGTGGAGTTCTACAATAACTCCACCTGCACACAGATGTACATTTCGGCGGAGGGAATGACAAGGGACGGGCAGTTTGTAACCAATGAATGAGTCGGAAATTTATAAACCCAAATAATGAGAGTTATGGACGACAAGATATAAAAGCGACTTTTATGAAGAAAAAGTTGCTCATCCGACATCTCGGGTTATTTATCTTTTTATAGAGTTGAGTTTTGATGTAGGCGATGCTTTGCTGATAGATTCACAGATTTATTGACTTTTTGTAAGTATGTTTTAGATGAAAACAGACAGACTCCTCCGTCGCAAAGCGACACCTCCCCTAACTTAAGTGAGGAGCTGTATACCTTGTTAATCAATATGTTAGTCTCTATATGAACATGGTAACCTGGCTCCTCCCCTAAGTTGGGGGAGGTGTCGCTTTGCGACGGAGAGGTCTGTCAAAAATATCAGCAAAATTCCCGGAATATTGACAATTTGATATGTTAAATCCCGTCTCCGTAGAATCGCCTCAAAATGAACCGAACCTTACCTCGGTTGCAAAAACGCGATTCTACAGCGACTTCTAACCCTCAAAATCCAAGCGGACAAACAGAACAATCCATCCGACTAATAGATATATAAATTCAACCCCAAACACACCCTTTCTACCCAAAAGTGCCTAAAAAGTCAAAATTACAAGGTGCTGAAAATTTATTTCCAAGGCGCACTGATTTTTTTCGCAAGGTACACGAAATTTATTTTCAAGGCGCACAAAATTTTCAAAGCCCGTTTTTCGGCCCAA
>JAMPEL010000081.1 GCA_023665185.1 Roseburia sp. | reverse complement strand
TTTGAAAGTCTTTTTCGAGAATCTTGGATAACTTTGCATTTGCTGATGGACTCTATAGGGAAGACATCCGAACGCATATCACAATTTTGTTCTGGAAGAGATGAGAAGTATTGATAATATGCCAAATGTCAATGCTGAAATTTTCAAACAGAATTTCAAAATTAAGGTCGTAAAACCTGTTTTGGCCAATCCTGAAATCTTGCGAAAATCCTATTGGTTGAAAAATTCTGATTTTTATAATAAAAAATAAGATTATGGCAAAAAAGAAAAGATTTTACATTTTACAGCAGAACTGTTATTTTAAAGGTGTATGCTGTCTTATTCCGACAAAAAAAGTCAAGGAGTTTATGTATGATGGCAAGGAGGCAAAAGGTTTTGAGAACATGACCGTCACGCTTCCTAACGATGGGAAAAGCATATATCTCCCTATGCATAGTTGTCCGGGAGCTTGCGAGGTGGTTAGTAAAGAATTCAAGGAATTAGTTGAAAAATATATTCCTGAAGGGTATCCTATAGAGTTCATTCCAGTAAGAGCAGTAAGCGAGGTTTATGGCGAAAGGCAATATTATTTCATGCACTTTCTTAAATATGAAGATGCCATAATACTGGACAAGTCGAAAGTTATCTACCATGAGGAAGACGGAAGTTATACAGTATGCGTGCCGGTGATAGACGCGTCAAAGGTCCGGAATCTACATATCTTTAAGATAAAATCTGTATGCGGACTGACTATCTCGGGTGAGCTCCGGCTTGCGCTGATCAAAAACAATCTGAAAACGAGCCTTATGGTTAATGACAAACGGTTCTTTATTGATCCCGAAGACCCGGAAAATCCAGACAAAGTGAATGGCTGATGATTATGTCAAAATCCCTAATAATATAGACTCAAATGAATGTAGAACCTTATTTTTTTTATGTATCAGGCTTGCTTGACAAGTCAGATTTTACTGGTTGTGAATATATGTTCAGATATATGTCCTTCTTTTTTGAGGGCAGGACATATTCCGATGATGTGGAGAATTACAGCATCTATCTGGCATGTCAGGAAGAGGCTCGGGAGGGAAGATATCACAGAAAAATGGGACGCCCCATATACCGAAGGGATAAGACTATAAAGGATATGTTAATACCGGGTAAAACTATACACTTTTACAAGGAACTTGAAATAGAGTTTGAGGTAAACTTCAATTTGTTCCGTCACAAGCCGATGGTAGAGCATCTGATGGTTGTAAGGGACTCCATATTGGATTACCTGCAAACGATGAGGTATCCCGTGGTGTTGCGCAAGAGCTTTGACCGTGAGCGTTTCAACAATGACATGCGTCAGTTCTTTGATGAGTTTTTCGCCATTGAGGATTTGGAGGGTGTGTGGAACGGGCTGAATACTCTTGGATGATAGTTCGTGCGGTATGGAAGTTAATCTATTTCATTTTTTATATATGTGGTCCGGAAGAGGGAAAGGATGAGATATTGAAAGTGCGGTATATATCACGTTGAGCACATATTGAGAAAGCGGAGATTTTGTTATATGACATACTTTGAATGGGAGAATCTTGTGCGCTGTTCCGGCTTTTACTGAATGGTGAGGGTAAAGAAACTGTTTTGAAATTTCTCAAAAAAAATACATTTTATTTCTGCTTGTCTGATTTTAGTGCTACTTTTGCATCTAATGCAAGTGGAAAGACTGGAACGGAATGCGGACAAGGCGCAAGATGTGTGGAAAAGTCGTTTTTGCCAATTTGTAAGATGAGTCTTACAGACTAAAATCAGAAATAACAAACTTCTAATTAAATAATATAACTGTGAAAGCATTGAACAAACGCACGGCGCCAAAGAGCTGTGCTCCGGAGAGAATCATTCAGTTTGGCGAAGGGAACTTTCTTCGCTGCTTTGTTGACTGGATTATTTACAACATGAACCAGCGCACGGATTTTAATTCGAGCGTTGTGGTGGTTCAGCCAATTGAAAAAGGAATGGTCGACTGGCTTAACGGACAGGACGGCTTGTACCATGTGAACCTGCAAGGACGTCTGAACGGTGAGGCTGTCAACACGCTGACACGTATCGACTGCATCAGTCGCGCGCTTAACCCTTACACTCAGAATCAGGCATTCATGTCGCTTGCCGATCAGCCTGAAATCCGTTTTGTGATAAGCAACACTACGGAGGCGGGTATCACATTTGACCCTTCTTGCAAGTTTGCCGATGCTCCGGCTTCGTCATATCCGGGAAAACTGACTCAGTTGTTGTACCGCCGTTTCCAGACGTTCAAGGGCGACAAGACAAAAGGACTCATCATCATGCCTTGTGAGCTTATATTCCTGAACGGACATTATTTGAAAGAATGTATCTATCAGTACATCGAGTTGTGGAAGGAGGACTTGGGCGGTGACTATGAGAAGTTCAAGACTTGGTTTACGAAGTACTGCTACGTGTGCGCCACTCTTGTCGACCGTATTGTGCCCGGATTCCCGCGTAAGGAAATTGCGCAGATACAGAAGACCGTTTGCTATGCCGACAATCTGGTGGTGCAGGGCGAGATATTCCACTTGTGGGTGATAGAGAAGCCTGAGAACATGTCGATTGCGGCATTGAAAAAAGAGTTCCCGGCTCATAAGGCAGGATTGAATGTGCTTATAGCTCCGTCGGAGAAACCTTATCATGAGCGTAAGGTCACTTTGCTTAACGGACCTCATACAGTGCTTTCTCCTGTGGCTTATCTGTCGGGTATAAACATCGTGCGCGATGCTTGCAATCATCCTGTCGTGGGCAAGTATATATATAAGGTGCAATTTGAGGAACTGATGGAGACTCTCAATCTTCCGATGGACGAGCTTCGCAAGTTTGCGGCTGACGTGATTGAGCGTTTCAATAATCCTTATGTAGACCATCAGGTGACAAGCATCATGCTCAATTCTTTCCCTAAATATGAGACGCGCGACCTGCCGGGTGTGAAGACTTATCTGGAGCGCAAGGGCGAGCTGCCTCAGGGACTTGTGTTCGGTCTGGCAGCCATCATCACATATTATAAGGGTGGACAGCGTGCCGACGGTGCGGAGATTGTGCCTAATGACGCTCCTGAAATCATGCAGTTGCTGACGGAACTTTGGGCTACGGGCGATACACGCAAGGTGGCTGAGGGTGTGCTTGCGGCAGAGAATATATGGCATGAGAATCTTAATGACATTCCTGGACTTACAGATCTTGTGGCAGAAGACCTTGACAAGATACAGCGGATGGGAATGCTCGAGGCTGTCAAAACTATTTTGTGAAGAACGGAAATAGGACGGAATTAGAATATATGGATTAAGGGCTTGGAGGCAAGAGCGCATTTGCTTCCGCTGTATCTGATGTCTGAAGCTGTTGTCAAACCGGCTGAGTGATGAGGTGCGGACGGAGACTGTGCGGTTTGCTTTCAGGCTCTTGTCTTTGTGAATGTCAGGGTGATATTGTGCCCGAATCTTTAATGTTGTAGATACTTTTATGAAAACCGGTATACAGGAACTTGATGAGACGGATATTCGTATCCTTCGTATTTTGCAGGAGAACTGTCGGCTGACGACAAAAGAGCTGGCATTGAAAATACATCTTTCAACGACTCCTACGTTTGAGCGGCAGAAGCGGCTTGAAAGGATGGGCTTCATTTCGAAGTATATTGCCGTTCTTGACGCAGGAAGGCTTGACCGTGGATTCATGGTTTTCTGCAATGTCAGCATGAAACAGATAAACCGTGAGATAGCCTCGGCATTTGCAGAGGTGGTGGCGCAATGGGGTGAGGTGACGGAATGTTATAACATCAGTGGCGACGGGGATTATCTGTTGAAGATATGTGTGTCGAGTATGCGTCATTATCAGGAATTTCTTCTCAACAAACTTGGAACCTTTCCTCATGTGGCGCATTTGCGGAGCATTTTTGTGATGGATACTTTGAAGTTGAACTATGGAATTACGATATAAGGAATCGGAAAACTTGCGGGAACGTTTTGTGTGTGAGGCGAGCGGTAACGGAAGTTGGGCGGACAATTGAAGAATAGTGTCGGATATGGAATGTATAAAAACTAAAGTACTTGTTGTGGGAGGTGGTCCTTCCGGCTCCTGTTGTGCCATAGCTTTGCAGAAGATGGGCATAGACTGTTGTGTGGTGGATAAGGCTATGTTTCCTCGCATGAAACTTTGTGCGGGTTTGTTCACCGGAAAGTCACAGGCTTGTTTGCGGAACCTGCTTGATGATGATGTGTACCGCCATGTCATGGAGGAGTCGGTAATGAGTAAGGAGACACGCTTCGTGTTGTGGAACGGTATGGATAAGATGGTCGATTGTATGCCCTATGATAGTATTACGTTGGTCGACCGTTGTGCTTTCGATTCTTGTCTGATGGAACACTATAAGGCTGTTGGGGGATTGTCATACGAGGGGGTTGGTGTGAAAGACATTGATTTTGAACACAAGCAGGCTGTGCTTGCCGACGGGCTTCGTATCCAATACGATTATCTGGTGGCGGCGGATGGAGCGAACAGTATGGTGGAGCGTCTTCTCGCATCAGATGGGCAAGCTCCTGATTTTGTTCGTAAGAAAGCCAGTGCGCTCTGTCTTGAGGTGAACGTGGAACGCGGTGATTTGGATATGGAGGGGGTCAATATCTTTTTTGACATTGTGCCGGATAGTTATGCTTGGGTGTTCTCGAAAGGCACGAAAGTGTGTGTCGGGCTGGTGAAGCTGCCCGGACAGGATTTTGATGTCAATGCTGTGATGCTCGACTTTATGTGCAGGCTCGGAGTGAGAAACATGGACAAGTATCCGCTTCGGGGTGCAATGTTGCCATTTGGTAATGTGATGGCAAAGCCCGCATGGGAATCAGTGCTTTTTGTAGGTGATGCTGGAGGATTTGTCGAGCCACTGACAGGCGAGGGCATATATTATGCCATGCAGAGCGGTGTGTATGCGGCGGAGTCCATTGCTGCTGCGGCTGACAGCGAGTCTGGCAAAGAGGCGGGGAGAGAGTACAGGAAAAAAAGTATGTATCTTGTGCGCCTGATTCGTAAAGGCGGGCAGTATCAGCGTTGGCTTGAAAAACGTTGGACAAGGAATTTTTTCTTTAGACATGCTTCGCGGAATGCTCGGTTTATATCGCATTTCTATTCCACTCAGATTGATGATGCGTGTCTTGACAGTTTTGCGAGAATAGTATATAAGTATAAACGGAATTTCTGATTGATATATGTCGGGTAAGTTTTTTTTATTTTTATATTGGCTGGGATTGTCGGCAAGTGCGGGCGCACAGGAAGTGGATGTGAGTTCCATGCAATGGAAGAATATTGTACGGATGGATAACCGGGAATGGTATGCCTCGGAAGAGGCGCGTACTGTGGCTGACTCCGTGCTGAAATATCAGATGCCCAATGGAGGATGGGTGAAGAACCAGCAGTGGCATATTGGTGCTGACGGTAAGTATTTGTCGGAATGTAAGCGGACATGTGTCGGAACTACTATTGACAATGGGGCAACGTGGCAGGAGATGATTTTTCTTGCCAAGATACACAATGCGGCTCCACGCAAAATTTATAGGCAGGCTTTTCGCAGAGCACTCGATTATATTCTTGAAGCGCAGTATCCCAATGGCGGATGGCGGCAGTTTTTTCCGGTGCGTCCGACCTCAGATGGCAGTGTGCATTATTCAGCACATATTACATTTAATGATTGTGCGATGACCAATGTACTTCGGCTGTTGAGGCGCATATCTGACAATGAGCCGCCTTTTTCTTCGCTGCGACTGGATAAGAAGGTGAGAAGAAGGGTGCTTGAGGCATATACAAAAGGCATTGACTGCATTCTCCGGTGCCAGATACAGCATGAAGGCCAGCGTACGGTATGGTGTCAGCAGCACGATGAAAAAACTCTTCTTCCTGCAAAAGCGCGCGCATACGAGTTGCCCTCATATACGGCTCATGGTGAGACGGTGGATATTCTGAATTTGTTGATGGATATTGAGTCTCCGTCTGATGAAATCGTCGATGCTGTGGAATCTGCCGTCAAGTGGCTGGAGGAACATGCCATTCATGGATATATGGTGGAGAAATTTACAGATGCAGGAGGGCGGGAGGACATTCGTCTTGTTTCTTCCGAAAACGCGCCGGCATTGTGGGCACGCTTTTATGATTTGGAAAATGCTGAGCCGATGTTTTGTGACCGTGACGGCATTCCGCGCAAACATATTGAAGATATTGGATATGAGCGCAGAAATGGTTATAGCTGGCTTGGCAGTTCGCCAGCACAGATTATTCAACGCTATTCTGAATGGAAGAGGACTCTTCCTCCTGAACCGTGAAATGCAGTTTGTGAAGAGAGTTTTGAGAGGCTTTCTGGTTTCTCTTATGGTACTTCCAGTACTTTTAACGGGAGTAAAAATTGTAACAATTACATTTTTTTTCTTCTTTTTATTGGGCTGCAATTAAAAAAGTTATATATTTGCATCGTGAAAAAAATGGTATCAGACATTGAACTATGGATGTATATGAGAAATTAAAAAGTTGTGGAATAGGAATTACGAAACCGCGTGTGGCGATTCTGGAATATCTTATGACACAATATACACACCCGACAGTTGATGATATTTACCGGAACTTGGTTGTCAAGATTCCCACATTGTCCCGAACCACAGTCTATAATGTGGTAAAACTGTTTACAGAGCACGGACTTGTGAATACGTTGGGCATTGATGAAAGGAACGTATGTGTGGATGGCGATACAGTTCCTCACGGTCATTTCTTTTGTAAGGAATGTGGACGGATAATTGATGTGCCGCTGACTGGATTGTCCGCTGAGGGATTGGATGGTAGCGGAAATATGGTCACGGAAGTACACCTATATTATAAAGGTGTATGTAGTGAATGTATGTCGCGGAAAAAGACTGCGGACAGTCCGCTTTAAGGTTCTGGAAAAGGCTGGTGTCTATAGCATGGATAAGAGACAAACAGGCAATGCCGATATATGTCGGATATTAAGTGATGACAGATAAAGGTTTACATGTATAATTCTAAAAAACTAAAGATTATGGCAAAGAAATGGATTTGTCCTGTGTGCGGATACGTACATGAGGGAGAGACTGCACCTGAAAAGTGTCCACAGTGTGGTGTACCTGGAAGCAAGTTTAAGCTTGCGGACGAAAATGCTGGACTCAACTTTGTTACAGAGCATGTTCTCGGTGTGGCAAATGATATACCTCAGAATGAGGACGGCGCATTCGTTCTTCAGGGGTTGAAAGACCACTTTATGGGTGAGTGTACAGAAGTAGGTATGTATCTTGCAATGTCTCGTCAGGCAGATCGCGAAGGCTATCCTGAAGTGGCTGAGGCTTTCAAGCGTTATGCTTGGGAAGAGGCTGAGCACGCAGCTAAGTTTGCGGAGCTTCTTGGTGAGGTTGTATGGGATACAAAGACAAATGTAGAGAAGCGTATGATGGCTGAGGAAGGCGCATGTGCAGGCAAGATGGAAATTGCAAAGAAGGCAAAGCAGCTCGGACTTGACGCTATTCATGACACTGTTCATGAGATGGCTAAGGATGAGGCACGTCATGGCGCAGGCTTCCAGGGACTGTTCAACAGATTCTTCAAGAAGTAATTTTCTTTAGAACGATAAGAAAGCTGCGGCACTCAGTGGTTACTGTATGCCAAACAATGGAACCGATGGTATCATCGGTTCCTTTTTTTGGCATTTCTTTTGTGTCAGCCAGCTTTTTTTATTTTGATTTGTACAAAATCCTGACAGCATGAACTTAGGGAGAAAAAGTTTGGTGTTGCTGAAAAAACAGAACTGAATACATCCTTTTTCTTCTTTTTACGTTTGAAATATTTTTATGAGTGCGAATAAAATACTATATTTGCACCCCGAATGACGGTTTGGTGCCGCCATAATCCTGTGAAACAGAAAAAATTAATCATAAAAACTCATAGACGTACAATGACTAAAGCAGACATCGTAAACGAGATTTCAAAGAACACTGGTATTGACAAACAAAATGTGCTTACTACTGTAGAGGCATTCATGGATGCAGTAAAAAATTCTTTGTCAAATGAAGAAAACGTTTACCTCCGTGGTTTCGGAAGCTTCATTGTGAAGAAAAGAGCTCAGAAGACAGCCAGAAATATTTCAAAGAATACAACGCTGATTATTCCAGAGCACAATATTCCTGCATTCAAGCCTGCAAAGACATTCGTCAATTCTCTTCAAAAATAAAGGAGTATAACAAACAAAATTATAAACTTTCAAAAATTAAAAAACTATGCCAAACGGTAAGAAAAAGAAAAGACACAAGATTTCTACGCATAAGCGTAAGAAGAGACTGAGAAAGAATCGTCATAAGAGCAAGTAAAGTTTCAAGGCTCCTGTTGTCTCGGAAAGAAAAAGGAGTACATACAGAAGCAGGAGTTTTAGCTCTCTTTCTTTCGTTTTTCTCAGACGAAGAAACTAAGAACAAACTTTTAGAGCACACTCTAAACATGGAGATTTTCTGCTTTATGGTTTGTTCTTTTTTTGTAATTTTTTGAACCAACCCTATAGAAGTGCTTTTTGTCTTCTTAGGGAAAAAATAGAGTATAATGACAAGCGAACTTATTATCGACGTACAGCCAAAGGAAGTTACTATAGCCTTGCTTGAAGATCAGAAACTTGTTGAGTTTCAGAAGGACGCGCAGGACTCAAAATATTCTGTTGGCAATATTTACGCTGGAAAGGTGAAGAAAATAATGCCCGGACTGAATGCGTGTTTTGTCGATGTCGGTCATGAACGCGAGGCATTCTTACACTACCAAGATTTAGGTTCACAATTTCTCTCTTTAGAGAAGTATGTAAAGCAGGTGGCAAGTGACAGGAAAAAACTTGCTGCAATGGACAAATCGGCTCACCAGCCGGAAATGCCGAAGGATGGAAGCATTGAGAATGTACTTGAGCTTGGGCAGGAGGTTGTGGTGCAGATAACCAAAGAGCCGATAAGTACAAAAGGACCGCGTCTCACCGGGGAAATATCATTTGCCGGGAGATTTTTGGTGCTGATTCCTTTCAACGAAAAGGTTTCCGTATCTTCAAAGATTAAGTCAAAAGAAGAAAGGGCACGCCTGAAGCAGCTTATCCAGTCAATCAAGCCAAAACATTTTGGAGTGATTGTGCGTACTGTGGCAGAAGGCAAAAGAGCAGCGGAACTCAATAATGAGTTGTCTGTTCTTCTTGAAAACTGGAATGACTGTCTGGTGAAGATACAGCAGGCGAGCAGTCTTCCAGTATTGGCACATGAGGAAACCGGACGGACGGTTTCTATGTTGCGCGATTTATTCAATCCTTCTTATGAAAACATTTATGTGAATGATGCGGATGTTTTCAATGAGGTAAAGAGGTATGTTTCTCTTATTGCGCCTGAATGTGCGGGGATTGTGAAACTGTATAAAGGGGATGTCCCTATATTTGACAATTTCTCTGTAACGAAACAGATAAAATCGGGATTTGGAAAAACTGTCAGCTACAAGAAGGGAGCTTACCTTATCATAGAGCATACGGAGGCTTTGCATGTTGTGGATGTAAACAGCGGAAACCGATATCGAGGAGTTGATGGGCAGGAGGCAAATGCTTTTGAAGTCAATATGGGGGCTGCGGAAGAGCTTGCCCGGCAACTGCGCCTTAGGGATATGGGCGGTATCATTGTTGTGGACTTTATTGATATGGATACATCGGAGCACAGACAGAAACTCTATGAGCGAATGAATGAACTGATGCGCAACGACCGTGCCAAGCATAATATTTTGCCACTCAGCAAGTTCGGACTTATGCAGATTACGCGTCAGCGTGTTCGTCCTGCAATAGACGTGAATGTAGAGGAGGTTTGTCCTACATGTTTCGGACGTGGCACGATAAAGTCATCATATCTCTTTACAGACACTTTAGAGAGTAAGATTGATTATATTGTAAATAATCTTGGCATTAAGAAGTTTGTACTTTACGTACACCCTTATGTCTCGGCTTATATTTCTCAAGGTATATTGTCCATTTACAGAAAATGGCAATTGAAATATGGCTTTGGAATAAAGGTTATACCAAGCCAGAAGTTAGGTTTCCTGCAATATGAGTTTAAGGACAAGAAAGGAAACGAGATTCACATGGCAGAAGAAATAGAGACAAAGTAGATGTCTGGTCTTTTGTGCATGGAAAGCGGATTTGAATCATTGTGTTCATGACGATTTACAGAAATACAGTGAAAAGGGGATGCGTGGAAATTCCGGCGCATCCCCTTTTAGCGTGTTTGCCCTAAATGGGCATAATTAAATGATTGGTTTTGCATCCTGCTTGATAGAGAAGATCACGGTTTACTTGGTTTGGGTAAGCCTTATCTTATTGCCATGTCAAAAGATCCGACATATGCCGCTGCTGCTTGCTGTGCCAGTTCCACACCGTAGCTGTCCGGATTTACAGTCAGTGTGCGTCCATCGTGCATGTTCAATGTGATAGAACCGTCATCGTTCATAGTCATCAGTTCATAGAGCTTGCCGTCAAGTTCCGCATTCCATGTGTTTTTCTTCTCATCGAAAATTAGCTTGCACTCCTCACCGCGTGTCTCGTCTACAATGGTGTAGCCTTTTTTCGTGCGTGTAATGGCGAACACGTCACCATTGCTTCCTTTCATTCTTTTTGTCTCGCCTACTTTTGCCACGGCAGCCCCGCTCTTATTGCTCCAGAATTCTATGGAGTTGAAGACCAAGCCGTCGGCAAGATAACACACTTCATACACTGGGATGATATGCAGACAGATGAAGACAAGCTCATTGACAAATTTGTCTTTGCTGATGCCTCGGTTCCATGCCGCAACATTATTGAAAACAGGGAATGAACCGATGCAGGATGAACACATGATGCTTGTTCCCACTGTGGCTGCAAGCATCTTAATCTTGAAGTTTCTCATAAGCCTTAATTTTAATTGTTAGAGGTTGATGTTTTTATATTGTGGCATATAAGCCGCAAGGCTACGGCTATATAGCACTATATACGTATTGTGTCGGTTATCTTACTCTCAGCAAGTCGCCTGCGACCGGTACATAGCCGGAGTCTTTGAAGTTCATCTTATAAAGGCTGGCCACATTTATGGCATAGCTTTGAGAGATTGAGTACATTGATTCTCCCGCTTTGATTTTGTGCCAGTATTTTCTGCCGAACTTCTTGTCCGCTTTTTTCCGTTTCTTTTCCAGATAAACTATGTCTCCGGCAAGCAGTGGTATGGAAGATGAGGTCTCATTGTATCGGACAAGCTTGCGTTTCGATACCGACATCTCTTTTGCCACAGATTCCCATGTGTCGTATTCTTTTGCCACGATATACATCACACCATTGTTCTTATTTATCTGGTGTGCGCTGAACGACACTTCCTCGTAAGTGCTTGTGACAGCCCGCATACCATATTCGTCCTCGTCATATTGATGAAGCTCATAGGTATCTATGAGACTGATAAGACGCTCGGCATACGAGGGGTTGGTGGCATATCCGCAGGCCTTCAAACCTCTTGCCCATGCTTTATAGTCGAGAGGGGAAAGAGCGAATAGCCGTTTGTATCTGTCGCGCAGCAGAAATTTGGAGTGATCCTCATAGCTGTCCTTGACAGAGTTGTACACTCTGAAACATTCTTTCGGACTGTCGTCATTGTGCCGTGTTGTTTTTCCTGTCCATCCACTGCCGCATTTTATGCCGAAATGGTTGTTGGAGCGCAATGCCAGTTGTCCGGACCCGGCTCCGCTTTCCAATATACCTTGTGCAAGCGTAATACTGGCGGGGATATGATGCTTGCGCATCTGTTCGATGGCAATCCCCTTGTATTGCTCGATATATTTTTGATATGATTCGTTTTTACGTACCTGTGCTGACAGTCCGGAGGCAATGATGAGCGGAAGTACGGACAATATGTATTTTCGGTTCATTGTTGTATGTATAAAAGCGTCATAGCTCCCTCTTTTTGCGAAGGATATTTTTATTATCATCTTGACATGCCATTTTTATTCATTTGCATGAGATTGTCTATATGATAATGTTGCAAATTTAGAAAAAAACATGGTAGATACGAACAATAAGTATAACTTTGAGCGTAAAAATCAAAAAAATATAGAGCCATGAAAGATTTTGATATAACTGTGCATGTGGTTGTAAAAGATGTGAGCGAGCTTAACGGTCAGGAGTTACGTCTTGTGGAATCAGCAAAAGAGGCTGCATTCAGAAGTTACAGTCCGTATTCTAAATTCTGTGTGGGGGCGGCTGTGTTGCTTGACAACGGGGAGATTGTGACCGGGAGCAATCAGGAAAACTGTGCCTATCCTTCTGGGATATGTGCTGAACGCACGGCGGTTTTTTATGCAAATTCCCAATATCCTGATAATGGTGTGGTTGCAATATGTATTGCGGCGCGTGATGCTTCGGGCGAATTTACGGCTGTTCCAATTACTCCTTGTGGCAGTTGCAGGCAGGTTTTGATAGAGACGGAGAATAGGGGAGGCCGGAATATTGAGATTATGCTCTACGGGACTGATGCGGTCTATTTTGTAGAAAGTGCGAAAGCTCTTCTTCCTGTATCGTTTGATGACAGTTTCTTAAAGTGAGATGCTGAGATTGTGGGAACTTCTGTAACCCTTCATGTTTGTTTTGCTGCGCCTCGCGAGTGAGGTCGGGAGTTGGGGATAGCGTGTAAGCTCATCATTTCTTTCTTGCTTGTATGCGTTTATTCCGTAGAAAATCCGTAAGTTTGCAACATATTATGAAAGGAAGATAAAACATATATTGTATACTAACTTAATAAGCAAAACGAATAAAGCATACTGATGATAGAGAAACATATTGTGTTGGAAGACATAGACCTTGTGACCTTCTATGGAGTGAACAATGTGAATTTGCAAATGCTGAAAGCTCTATACCCGAAATTGCGGATTGTGGCGCGAGGAAATGTCGTGAAAGTGCTGGGCGATGAGGAAGAAATGTGCTCTTTTGAAGAGAACATAGAGAAGATGCAAGCACATTGCGCGAAATACAATTCCATTGACGAGGAAACTATTCTTTCTATTATAAAAGGAGAAAGATTGGGCAAGGAGGCGAACGATGGGAATGCTATATGCTATAGTGTAATGGGAAAAGCTATCGTGCCACGTAGCGACAATCAGCGTAGGCTGGTCGATGACTTTATGGAGAATGACATGCTCTTTGCGATAGGTCCTGCGGGTTCGGGCAAAACTTATATAAGCATTGCATTGGCGGTAAAGGCATTGAAGAATAAAGAGATAAGGCGCATTATTCTTTGTCGTCCCGCAGTGGAGGCAGGAGAGAAACTCGGTTTTCTTCCCGGTGACATGAAAGAAAAGATAGACCCTTATCTGCAACCTCTGTATGATGCCTTGCAGGATATGATTCCGGCGCAGAAACTTCAGGAGTATATGGAGCAGAATGTGATTCAGATTGCTCCCCTTGCCTTTATGCGAGGTCGTACATTGAACGATGCCGTGGTGATTCTCGATGAGGCACAGAATACGACAGCCCAGCAGATAAAGATGTTTCTGACGCGTATGGGGCAGAATACGAAGATGATTATCACAGGCGATATGACGCAGATAGACCTTCCCCGTTCGGTGAGAAGCGGACTTGTGGAGGCTTCTTCCGTGCTGAAGGGTATTAAAGGAATCAGTTTTGTGGAAATGAACGAGAAAGACATTGTCCGTCACCGGCTTGTCACACGTATTGTGAATGCGTATGACGCGTATGAGAAGCGTGCGAAAATGGAGAGGGACGAAAAGAACAGGATAAATGACAGTCAAAAAGCGAAATGGGATGAATGACAATTCTTTTCTGTAAATATTTGGTTCATCCGACATTTCGATGATTTATCTTGTTTTTTATAGAGCTGAGTTTTGATATAGGCGATGTTTCACAGCTGGATTTGACCGGTTGCTTACTTTTTGTAAGTCTGTTTTTTGATGTATTTCAACAGACTCCTCCATCGTAAAGCGACACCTCTCCTAACTTAGTGGAGGAGTTATATGTTTTGTTAATCAATTTGTTAGCTTTTTAGTGAGCACAGTAACCAGGCTCCTCCCCTAAGTTAGGGGAGGTGTCGCTTTGCGACGGAGGAGTCTGTCCCAAAAGTCAATAAAATTAGAATGTCTCTGACAATTTGATATGTTAAACCCCGCCTCCGTAGAATCGCTTCAAAATGAACCGAACCTTACCTCGGTTGCAAAAACGCGA
>JAMPEL010000080.1 GCA_023665185.1 Roseburia sp. | reverse complement strand
TGGAGGGGATGGAAGGCACGGCCGTTGGATTATGATCATGATGAGTATGAAACTTAAAGGAGGAACAGGACGGGTAAAATGGATACTGACAGCCTTGGCATGTGTCATTGCTGTTGTGTCGTTGGTTATTTCTGGAAGCCTTACTGCTGAGTTGAAGCAAGGGGAGGACAGAAATATGGCTGTATGGGCAGAAGCTATCAAATCTCTTAATATGGCTGATGAACATACTGATTTGACACTTGTTTTGAAGGTTATTAATGGCAATAATACAATACCGGTGATAGTATTGGATTCTGAGGGGAATGTCCAAACGTACAGAAATCTTGCATCTTCTTATAGGGAAGGAAATGATTCCATTGAAAATATTAAACTTATGGCTGAAACGATGAGGGATAGAGGACATTCTATTATAATATATATGGATTCTTCTTATCCTATGTCTTTGGGGGAGTCTGATAGTATGGGAGATAGGGAAGGACGTATTTCGGACAAACTCTCTTCTAATGAAAAAGAGGATATTTCTGAACAACAATCTTCTAATACAGGAGATTTTATAGAAATCTGTTATGATGAGTCGTTGATGCTGAAGAGACTTTCTTACTATCCATATATTCAGCTTATTGTGGTAGTGGTATTTGTCTTTATTGTTATTGTGGCTGTATTTGCTTCTATGAAGGCGGAGCAAAATAAAGTATGGGTTGGACTTTCAAAAGAGACTGCCCATCAGTTGGGAACTCCTATATCTTCTTTAATGGCATGGTCTGAAGTATTGAAGGAGACATATCCAGATGACATTTTTGTGCCGGAAATGGAAAAAGATATAAGACGTTTGGAACGTATTGCTGAGAGATTCTCCAAAATAGGCTCTATTCCAGAGCCTAAGCCAGAAGATTTGTGTGCTTTGTTAAAGAGAGTGGTAGAATATATGGATAATCGGACTTCAAATAAGGTATGTATAAAGACTTCTCTGCCTACATATCCTGTTATGGTCTCTCTTGTGGCTCCTCTATTTGAATGGGTGATAGAAAATCTTTGTAAAAATGCTGTGGATGCGATGGAAGGTTCTGGTACAATTGATGTTCTTCTTATGGAAAATGAGAAACTGATTGTTGTGGATGTGAAAGATACCGGTAAAGGGTTGCCTAAAAATCACTTTAAGTCGGTTTTCACTCCTGGCTTTACTACAAAGAAAAGAGGATGGGGATTGGGACTCTCTTTAGCAAAAAGGGTGGTGGAGGAATATCATCATGGAAGAATATATGTAAGGGCATCCGAAATAGGTGTTGGGACAACTTTTAGGATAGAATTACCTAAAAATATACTTGTTTAGAGAGAAAAATAGTTTTTTTTTGATTCTACAGGCAAAAAGCCGACATTAAATAATGCTTTGGTTTTAATTAATTTGTATCTTTGTACCTTGAATGGATAAAAAAGAAAATTATATTATAGATTTGACTGATTCACGGATTATAGGCGCGTCTTATGAATTTGTGATAGGTGATTCTTTTTTTGAACAATTTGGTGGTGCAATTTCTCGTGGAAATGTTCATACTGTAGTTAAGTGTGAGTATTCTGGGAGCTTGTTTAGGTTTACTATTCACTCTGAGGGGCAGGTTGTAACACCATGCGATCGTTGTTTGGCAGATGTCGAACTAATGATTGATACAACAGATGTGCTTGTGGCAAAATTGGGCACGGCATATTCTGATGACGGTGACAGCGTTACGGTTGACATGAATGACGGTGAGTTGGATTTGTCATCGTTCATATATGAGTTTATAACTCTCAGTTTACCGATAAAGTGTGTACATGAAGATGGCGGATGTGATGTTGATATGATTTCTGCGCTGAGCAAGTATCAGATTGATATAGAGAGTGAGGAATTGTGATTCATGCAAAGACGCTATGTATACAGGTCGTATATAAGATTTGTAAAGTAAAAAAAATAAATTGTATAAATTAAAAAAGTAGTAAAATGGCACATCCTAAAAGAAGACAGTCAAAGACAAGAACTCGTAAGAGAAGAACTCATGACGGTGCAGTTGCTCCAACATTGGCGATATGCCCAAATTGTGGAGAATTCTATGTATATCACACTGTATGTTCGGCTTGTGGATATTACAGAGGTAAGGTAGCAATAGAAAAAGAGGCTGCAATCTAATAAAACAAATAGTCGGAGGATTCTTTTAGGTATCCTCTGGCTTATTTTTATTTTAAATCTATGGAAAAGATAAATGCTGTTATTACAGGTGTAGGAGGTTTTGTTCCAAGTTATATTCTTGATAATGAGGAAATGTCAAGAATTGTGGACACTTCTGATGAATGGATTATGGAGCGTATCGGTGTGAAAACGCGACATATTCTAAAACCGGAGGAAGGTGTAGGGACATCTTATATGATGACAAAGGCTGTAAAACAGTTGCTTGATAAAACACAGGTGGATCCTGACACTATAGAGGCTCTCGTTGTGGCTACAACAACTCCTGATTATCATTTCCCTTCTACAGCTTCACTTGTTATAGGTAATCTTGATTTGAAGAATTGCTTTGGTTTTGACATGGAAGCAGCGTGTGCAGGTTTCTTGTATGCAATGGAAGTTGGTGCCGGAATGATTACTTCAGGACGTCATAAACGTATTATTGTTTGTGGTGGTGATTGTATGTCTTCCATGACTAATTATGAGGATCGTACTACATGTCCTATATTTGGTGATGGTGCCGCATGTGTGATGATGGAGGCGACAACTGAGGACTATGGACTTATAGACAGCTATTTGCGGACTGATGGTAAGGGATATGAACATCTTCATATGGCTGCCGGAGGTTCTGCATGTATGCCTTCTCATGAGACTGTGGATAAGCGTATGCATTTTGTTTATCAGGAAGGACGTACAGTGTTTAAGCATGCCGTGACAAAAATGTCTGATGCTGTGGAGACTGTGGCTAAACGTAATAATCTTACAAAGGAGGATATTGCGTGGATTGTACCTCATCAGGCAAATGTCAGAATAGAGACTGCTGTAGCACGGAGAATCGGTGTGGATGAGAGTCATGTGATGATAAATATAGAGCATATGGCAAATACGTCTGGTGGAACTCTGCCACTTTGCCTTTGGGAATATGAGCCGAAGTTGAAAAAAGGGGACAATCTTATCTTTACAGCTTTTGGTGCAGGATTCTCTTGGGGAGCTTCATATATGAAATGGGGCTACGATGGTGATAAGTTCTGCAAATGATTTTGCTCATATTTTTACAAATAATGAAAAACGCATCGCCTGTAACGGTGCGTTTTTTTAATATAATAAAATAAAACTTTATGCACAAGTCCGGATTTGTGAACATAGTAGGTAATCCCAATGTAGGTAAATCTACTCTTATGAACCTTTTTGTGGGTGAGCGTATTTCAATCGCTACATTCAAGGCACAGACTACTCGCCATCGTATAATGGGAATTATTAATGACGAGGAGGTGCAAATTGTGTTTTCTGATACTCCAGGAGTTTTGAAACCTAATTATAAGCTTCAAAAGTCGATGTTGGCTTTCTCTGAGAGTGCTCTTAATGATGCAGATGTGCTTCTTTATGTGACAGATCCAATAGAGAAGGTTGACAAAAATAATGATTTCTTGCAGAAGGTTGCCAAAATGGAGGTCCCTGTTCTTGTGCTTATCAATAAGATAGACCTTATTGATGAAAAGAAGTTGATTGAGCTTGTGGAAGAATGGCATGCCACATTGCCTTCTGCGGAAATAATCCCAGTATCAGCTTTGGCAAAGTTTAATGTGGAGCCAATATTAAAGCGTATCAAAGATTTGTTGCCTGAATGTCCGCCTTATTTTGACAAAGGGCAGTTAACGGACAAGCCTGCCCGTTTCTTTGTGAGTGAGATAATACGTGAGAAAATTCTTCTCTATTACGATAAAGAGATTCCTTATTCCGTTGAGGTGGGGATTGAGTCATTTAAAGAAGACAACCACCATATCCATATCAATGCCGTTATTTATGTGGAGCGTGATACTCAGAAGGGCATTATTATCGGGCACGGGGGACGTGCGTTGAAGAAAGTCGCGACAGAAGCTCGCAAAGCATTGGAAAAGTTTTTTGGAAAATCAATCTATCTTGAAACATTCGTGAAGGTAGACAAGGATTGGAGAAATTCAGATAAAGAATTAAATTTGTTTGGGTATAACCCGGAATGATGTATTTGTGTTCTTGAACTTCTGGCGATGAAGGGACAGGAACTTTAAAGACCAAAGAATATATGGGAAATTTAGTTGCAATTGTTGGACGTCCGAATGTGGGAAAGTCCACACTTTTCAATAGACTTACACAGACTCGTCATGCTATTGTGAGTGACGAGGCTGGAACAACACGTGACCGACAGTATGGAAAATGTGAATGGGGCAATAAGGAGTTTTCTGTAGTCGATACAGGTGGCTGGGTCGTTAATTCTGATGATATTTTTGAAGAAGAGATTCGTAAGCAGGTGCTTATTGCTATCGAAGAATGTGATGTAATTCTTTTTCTTGTGGACATCAAGACTGGTGTGACCGATCTTGATATGGCAGTGGCAAATATTCTTCGCCGTTCTTCTGTTCCAACTATATTATGCTGTAATAAGACGGATTCAAATGAACTTCGTTACGACAGTGCTGAATTTTACAGTCTTGGATTGGGAGAACCAATGTGTGTGTCAGCTATCAGTGGTAGTGGAACAGGTGATTTGCTGGATGCGGTAGTTGCAAGCTTTACCAAAGTGATGTCTGATGTTATAGAGGAAGACATTCCGCGTATAGCTGTTGTCGGTCGTCCAAATGCAGGAAAGTCTTCAATTATTAATGCATTTCTTGATGATTCCCGCAATGTGGTTACGGATATTGCCGGTACTACACGCGATTCCATCTATACAAAATATGATAAGTTCGGATTTAATTTCTATCTTGTCGATACGGCGGGAATTAGAAAGAAGAACAAAGTGAGCGAGGATCTTGAATACTATTCTGTGATGCGTTCTATACGTGCCATTGAGAATTCCGATGTGTGTGTGCTGATGATAGATGCCACTCGCGGTATTGAAGGGCAGGATGTCAATATTTTTCAGATAGTACAGAAAAATCAGAAAGGTCTTGTTGTTGTTGTAAATAAGTGGGATCTTGCTCAAGATAAGAGCAATGCGGCTATAAAATATTTTGAGAATACTATCCGTGAGCGTTTTGCTCCTTTTACTGATTTTACTGTGATTTTTGCCTCTGCTGTTACCAAACAGCGTATCTTCAGGGTATTGGAAGAGGCACAGAAAGTGTACAATTGCCGTACCAATAAGGTTTCTACTGCGAAGTTGAATGAGACTATGCTTCCTATAATTGAGGCAACTCCGCCACCTTCAATTAAGGGTAAGTATATAAAAATCAAATATTGTATGCAAATTCCAGGAACAAGAGTGCCGTCTTTTGTTTTCTATGCTAATTTGCCGCAGTATGTAAAAGAGCCTTACAAGCGATTCCTTGAGAATCAGATTCGTGAGCATTGGGATTTCTGTGGTACACCGATAAATGTGTATATACGTCAGAAGTAGTATTATCTGCAATAGTCTTTATGAAGAATATAGCCATATCTTGTATTTTGTTTTTTCTTGTATGTGCATGTCGTGAGAAAGTTGTTGACCCTGTAGCTTCTGCTAAGTCAACTCTTGCAGAGGCTCTTGATTCTCTCCATTCTCATCATTATGGAAAATTTATGTCATCTGTTGATTTTGGTGAGGATATGAGTGAGGAACAGCGGAATATTCTGTTTGATGTTCTTCGGCAACATCAGGAAAGGCAAGACAGTCTGAAAGGTTATATCTCTTCTTGTGAGATTGTTGATGTTGATGTGGAATCGGATTCTGTCATTACATTATATTATTCGGTAATGTTCGCGGACGGAAATTCTGAGGTGAACTCACAAAAGATGGTGCGTATAGGCAATGTTTGGAAAATACGTGTGCGTAACTGAGAGATTCAATTGAGTGCTTATAACTATCTGAATTAAATAGTAAGCTCCTTAAAAAGTTTGTTTCAGCGAGATATTGTCACAAAAACGGTATCTCGCTGAATTTTATGAGCAGATGTCAAAGAACTTTCATTGCTCTTTTGAGGTTATATTCCGCTGCGGCAAGAGGTATGTTCATGCCATTCCCATTATCCCTTTATAAAAGTTATAGTTTAAGCTAAACACCTTTGTGCTTTCATCATAATGATACCTTAGTTCAGGATAATAATGCAGTAGATTGGAAAAACATGTGGGGAGAGGAATCATTATCGATAACAACATTATTTTTTAAAGTACGCATTGTTTATTGCGTCAATTAAAATATAGGTGTTATACATTGAATGAAAACCGTTATATGGAGTAAATTGACTTCCTTTTTGCACAGCTTCCACAAAGAATTTTATCTCATCAAAATATCCCTGAGTATATATTTGATTATTGACGTTTGTTGGCACGAAGCTGTTTCGGGAGAAAAGGATTTCTGTTATAGTATTTCTCCGTATCATCTTTTCTAATGGAATGCCAAAGACCAATCCATGTTTGGGGGTAAATTTCAATGTTTCCATTTGGTTTAATTCGTATATGCCTCTTTCGGTATTGACTGTCAGTATTTCCTTTGCATTCTGCCAAGAATAGGCCGTAGATAGTTCCAAAATCCCCGTTACAGCTTCATGTTTTAATGTCAGCATTAGGGTTATTCCGTTTTTACCTTGAATATATTCGCAACTGCGAATTTCTGCTTTGCCGAAGAGATAGCACACATAGTCAAGCGGATGGATGAACAGGTCTGTCAAAGGATTTCCTTCCGGATAGCCGCCTGTCAGATACCTCATGTCGTAGGTAAGCAATGTTTCTTTCTTTAGTCGATTTGCCAGTATTTTAGTCGCAGGGGCATAGCGTTTTTGCATACCTACCATAACGAAACTTTGTTCTAAATCCATTAGCTGTTGCAACTCAGTTAAGGAAGAGCAGGGAGGTTTCTCGATAAAGATAGCCTTGTCGCTTGCTAAGATCTGTTGGGCTATCTCAAAATGTGCATGTGGAGATATGGAAACAAAAACACCTTTTATTTCTTGGTCGATAAGCATATCCTCAAAAGATGTTGTCGCTTGCACGTTTTTCCATTTGTGCATTATCAATGGAATCTTGTCTGCTGATTTGCAACAAATGCACTTCAATGAAACACGAAGATAATCTAAAACAGGATAAAGGTTGTTTATACTATGGTTGCCTAATCCTACAAACGCATATTTATCTGTATAAATGCTTTGAAGCCAATTCATACTGCGAATAGAATTATATCGTTCTATGATTTTTTTTAATGTTTCCATGTAGTAATATTATTGTTTAGAATTTTCCAAATATCTCCTATATGTAATATCCCTATTTTTTGTCAGTGAATATTTTCCATAGAACATTTCAATAAACCTTTTGGGCAACAGTCTTTCAAAATTGCGAATCAGGATTATGTCATATTTCCTATGGAAGTTTATCCAGCATTTATTGCATTGATGGGAATATTGGCATTGCAATTTAACTGATAACTCTGCATTGAATATTTCGTCTAATGATTGCTCATGAATGTTGCCCAATACAACACCTAAGTTTTGGCACAACGGTACATTGCCGTTGGAGTGGATAACCAGTTCACTGAATATACTGTGACAGCGCAAGCGCAGATACCCCTTGCGCCATTCGTTATAGAGGACTACAAAATCGTAATTTTCATCAGTATCATGGATGTTTGCAGGTATTTGTTCCATGTAGTTCTCCATGTCCACAGCCAACAAATCCGCAGTGGTGTCAAAAAAGTCCATTGTGCCGTAGATGCCTATTCTGATATCTATGTCATATCGTTTTGCTACGTCGATTACATATTTCATATCTTTGAAAGAGTTCCAGGGGGACAAACAAAACATTAGTGATATGGGTATCTCATCTTTTAAAGTTTCCACCACCTCAATTACTTTGTCATAGCCATTGCAGCCTCGCATGTGTTGATAGGTTTCCTTGTTCCCATCAAGCGATACATACAAGTGTTTCGGGTGATAGGCCCTCACTGCATGGACTACTTTCTTGGGTGCAAGGCAGTTAGATAACAGTGTATAGAAGGGATGGTTCTCCTTCAACCATTCCATGATGTTGTCGGCTTCCGGGTGAAGCAGAAACTCCCCGCCCTCCAGTCCGATAACAGTGTTCTTTGTCACACATTTGCTCTGCACTATAGCCTTTACGTCTTCCAATGAAAGATGTTCCTCTGGCTTTTTCCAAATAGAACAATGCTTGCAGCGCGACTGGCATTGTGTGGTTGCATAAATCATCAATTGACTTAGCTTCTTATGATGAGGTCGCAACACATTGTTCACTAACAGCAACCCGTTATATAGATAATCTTTTACTTTGTACATTTTAATCGGATTTTTTGCCCTACATCAATATAGATACAATGTTCATCCGAAAGACTGCATGAGTTGTTGCTTTACCATGTGAACCTTATTCCAAATGGTACGGAGAACATTGTCGGATGTTCCGTCCAAATGGTATGTGTACTACTGCTGTTTGGGATATACCAATATAATGTCGGCTCCACGTACAGCGTCCATTTAGGAAGAAACTTGTACTGTAATCCCATACTAAAATTGGTTGACCACTGTATTGGTGGTGTTATGTGCCAACTATTTATATAAGCAGGTGCATTGCCCACAATATATTTACTGTTTACCTTTCCATATACAGGAATGTTCAGTTGCAGACCGGCAGAACTATATGCTGACAGATGCTTCCAATCGGCAAGATGGTAAGACACGCGGAGCGGAATACTGAGATAGTGGATATTCTGTTTCTTACCTATATAATATTCCCCGTTGCCCATTATGCTTCTCGACTTCAATATAGAATATTGCAGACCTGTCTCAAAACTCCATTTTTTTGAGGGGGGGGTACTCAAAGATATGCCAAACGTTATAGGACGGTCATGTTGTTCCCGCTCTATAATATCGCCTTGATTGTGGTCGGCAATCTCTATCATGGCAAGCGTATCCTCCGGCATGTCTTCATGTTCTTTTATATGCAAGTAGCGGCTATAATCTTCCCATGTGTTTACATTTTCCGGGAAAGTCGGTGCCTCAGAATCTATATCAGGTTTACCCGTGGAAATAAGTCGGTATATATTCTGAGCTAATGCCGGACCAACAGAACCGGCAGCAAGCATCTGCCACTGGTTAGTTTTCTTCTTTTTATCCTCCATAGCAAGTTCATAGTCTGAGTATGTAATTTGTGGCATTATGCTGTCCACATTCTCAGTGCTGTCCTGTTTCTGTTCTGTCACATTGGACACAATCATTTCAACAGTTACAGAATCAGACACAAATGTCGTGTCCTTTGTTTCAACGGTGGTGACATTGGACACCGCCATATTCTTATAGTTCGGTTTCCTGATTCCATTTCTTGCCACTGTCGGTTTTGGAGTGGCAATGGTGCCTGTTGGCATTTCTGTTTTTTCAGTTTCAACCATTTCATGTTTATGTTGTCGCAACTGTTTGTTCCGTAAAACAATGATGTACAGCGGAATGGCAGTAATCAAGAACAAAATAACAGCCCAAAGTATGTGTTCTATAATCTTCCGAAGCATTGCTTTGGCTCTTGATAATTGAGATGAGGAACTATGCGGTTCAATTCCCAAAATAGCCGCAATCTCCTTGTGTGAAAAACCTTCTATGGCATATAGTCGTAAAACTTTGCCATATCCATTAGGCAGCTTGTCAATAAGACTGAGGATATCCTGAATGTTTACTGTCGAATCGGACGAAACATTAGAATCTACAGTCGTTTCCTTTTCATCGGTTATAGATACAAAACAAATCTTCCCTTTTCGCTCCATATATTTTAAAGCCACATTTCTGACAATTGTACTTAACCACTCACCGAATCGTTGGGGTGTATTGAGATTGTGTAAGGAAGAAAAAGCAAGGACAAAAGCATCATGGACGAGGTCTTTTGCAGTGTCTTCGTCCTCTTTTGTGATTCTGATGCATAACCCTAACATTTTAGGGTAGTGCATATTGTATAATGTCTCAAGAGCGTGTGAGTCTTTGGTCTGTGCCCTTTTTACCAGCGTTTTTATGTCCATATATTCCGGAGAGTAGCATACGTACATACCTCTTATTTTATATAGATACTTGTGAGGGCAAAAAGACTGCATGAGGAAAAATAAAAATATTGCAAGTTTCTTACTGTAGGGATGCCATCTTGCAGATTTATTTAATATTTATGCTGATAATTTATTGTAAATCGATAAAATGGTAAGGATTAAGGGATGCTGAATCGGTCTCAACAAAAAGGAGGGTGTCTCTGAAATTTGAGTCACCCTCCTTGTCTATGATGCTGCAATTAAAATCGCATCTGTCTACTCATACAGAAAACGCTTGATGTTCTTCTTTGGTGTTTTCTCGAATTCTTCAGTGCGTGATTCCATACTGGACAGCATGGCAAAACGCGGAAGATGCTCGTTAATGCGTTTTCTGTATTGTTCCAGCGAAGCATTGTACATATCGCGCGTCATTCCATGATGTTCCAGCGTGCTGTCCGAAACATATACCAAAGCCGTCAGCTTTTCTCCTCTTTGCACAACCAGACATTCATCTACAAGTGAGAAAGCCATTATCTTGTCTTCCACTTCCTCCGGATAGATATTCTGTCCGTTTGCCCCGAGAAGCATGTTTTTCTTTCTTCCCCGAATGAAAATGTTGCCTTCTGAGTCAGTGGTTGCCAAATCGCCCGTGTGCAGCCATCCGTCAGCGTCAATAGCCTCTCGTGTAGCCTCCTCGTTCTTGTAGTATCCGAGCATGACATTTGTTCCTCTACAGATGATTTCACCAGGAATTTGCTCCGGATTCTCGCTTTGTATTCTCACCTCCATCCGTTGTACTCCCTTGCCGCATGAGCCGGCAGTAAACTTCTTCCAGTCTTCGTAACAAATAATCGGGCCGCATTCTGTCATGCCATACCCTACTGTAAACGGGAATTTTATGCGTTTTAGAAAGGCTTCCACCTCACCGTTGAATGCCGCGCCGCCAACAATGATTTCGTAAAATTCCCCTCCGAATGCTTTTTTCAGCCGTTTGCATATTGTCTTGTATACAATTTCCCGCACGAGAGGCATTTTCAGCATGTGCCTTATTTTCTGTTTTTGGAGCATTGGAAAAATTCGTCCTTTCACCACTTTCTCTATAATAAGCGGTACGGCGATGATGATGGCTGGCCGTACATTTGCGAGTGCCTCAAGTATTATATTCGGGCTGGGCACTTTGGTCAGGAAATGCAGATGGCATCCGAGGCACACCTCGTACATGAACTCAAAGGAGAATCCATACATGTGCGCCATAGGCAATAGTGACAGTGTGCGGTTGAAAAAGTCCAGTCCAAGCCTTTCGTCTGCAAACAGCACGTTTGACCATAGTGAGCGGTAGGGCAGCATGACTCCTTTGGAGTTTCCTGTTGAGCCGGAAGTATAACTGATAAGTGCCATGTCCTCCGGATTCTCTGCCGTGAAATGTATGTCTTCCGTCTTTACACCTTCCGGATATTTTTCATGCAGCACATTTTCGGCTTCTGTGAAAGCGCGTAAGGCTGGTGATGTACCCGGAAAAGATTGGTATGTAGTAATGTCTACCATACATTGTCGGTCTATATTTTTTGATTTGGCATATACTGACTTTCCGCATATAATCAATTTAGCCTCGGAATGAGCGAAAATGTTGTCAATCTGTTCTCCGTTGAAATCGCTGAGTATAGGTACTGCCACTGCCTTATAAGTCAGAATTGACAAGAAAGTGATTGCCCATCGGCTGCTGTTCTTGTCACATAACGCGATTCTGTCTCCTTCCCGTATTCCGGCAAGCTCAAATGCTATGTGCATTTTCTTTATTTCTTGTGCCACATCGCGGTAGGTGTACGATTCGTCAGTCCCGTAGTCGGTGAATGCCTTCCGTTCCCATGCTTTTCTGATTGCGTTCTCCACTAATTTCAACAGTGAAGTCTCGTTTACTATTTCTTGGTGCATGATTGCTCATTTTGTTGTTAAGTGCGCACAAATATAGACAAAACAATTAGAATTTCATTACTAAAAGTGAAAAAGTTGCATAGATGAAGGCAAAATGTGCATCTTTTGTGCTGTCATAAAATTTATCGTTTGTTTTAGGCTTTCCGATTCGCTTAAAATTCGTAAGTTTGCAATTGTATCATGTTTATAAAGAGTGGAATATAAATAACTAATACTTTAAAAATCAAAAATGAAAAAACTTTCGCTATTAATTGCATCGGTCATGATTGCCGGTACTGCAGTTGCCCAGAACAATGGAAGGCTTGACGGAATGAAAGACGTGAACGGAGTGCGTGATGTCACACTTGACAGTCTTGCCAAAGCCAATCAAGTGCGTCCGGTGAGTGGCTCAAGCCGTAAGGGAGACAATCCGGTTCTGTTCCTTGTGGGGAACTCAACAATGAGAAACGGAACTCTCGGCAATGGAAATAATGGTCAGTGGGGATGGGGCTATTTTGCCCATGATTTTTTTGATGAGAGCAAAATCACGGTCGAAAATCATGCGCTTGGTGGCACAAGCCCACGCACTTTCTACAATTTTCTCTGGAAAGATGTGCTTAAAGGCATAAGAAAAGGCGACTATGTGGTGCTTGAACTCGGGCATAACGATAACGGTCCTCTCGATTCAGGGCGCGCACGCGCGAGTTATAAAGGAAACGATGGAAAGTCGCCCCTGTCGGAAGATTCCATTATCGTGACCGTACAGGAAACGGGGATAGTGGACACTGTGTACACTTTCGGCGGCTACCTGCGCCGCTTCATTGCCGATGTGCGCAGGGCAGGAGCCACACCAGTACTGTTTACGCTTACTCCACGCAATGACTATGAGGCGGACGATACCACAAAGATTCAGCGTAAGCTGACCACCTTCACACCGTGGATTAAGGCGGTGGCAGAGGCTGAGAATGTGGCTTGCATCGACCTGAATGATATTTCTGCGAAGAAGTTGGAAAGCTATGGCAAATGGAAAACAAACTATCATTTCTTTGGTGACAAGATTCATTCGTCGGAGTTTGGGGCAAGAATGAATGCAGCTTCTGCTGCTGAGGGAATAGCCGCTTCCGGACATTCTGACTTGTCGGAACTGAAGACTTTTATTCTCCCCGACATGATTCAGCCAAAACGTTGTGATGCAAACCGCAAGGAGGGGCTGCCGATGGTGTTCCTCACAGGCGATTCTACAGTCAAAAACGAGGATAAGGACGAGAACGGTATGTGGGGCTGGGGAAGTCAGGCATACACTGTGTTTGACGAGAAGAAATGCACAGTGGTCAATGCTGCAAAAGCAGGACGCTCCACCCGCACTTATCTTGCCGAGAACCGTTGGGATGAGGTGTATAATTCCATCGAGCCAGGCGATTATGTGCTTATTCAGTTCGGACATAACGATATTGGAGATATTGACAAAAAGAAGGAGCGCGGGGTGATTGCCACTGCCGATGATACATGCCATGTGTACAAACTCGAATCCAACAACCAATATAAGGTCATTTATTCTTTTGGATGGTATCTCAAGAAGTTCATACAGGATGTGCGTGAGAAGGGAGGAATCCCTGTGTTGGTGTCTCTTACTCCGCGCAACGAATGGCACAAAGGGAAAGCAGACAAGGGAGAGAAAGAAAACAAGGAGTATGTTGAGCGCAGGAATGACAGTTACGGCCGCTGGTACAGACAGGTTGCGGAGGAGACGGGAGTCGATTTTCTTGACCTGCACAACATAACAGCCGATGCACTTGACAAATTGGGCAAAGAGAAGTCTGCCGCAATGTTCAACCACGATCACACCCACACTTCGCTTGCCGGCGCGCGTCTGAATGCCAAGAGTGTGGCAAAGGGACTGAAAAAAATGAAGTCGCCTGCCGCAAAACTGTTGAAATAAGCAGGCTTTCTTTTATTCTTTTATAGAGGTATAGAGGGTGATGCAGCATCTTGTCTTGCTGCGTCACCTTTTTTGTCATTTTGGAAAGAAAAATATTACTTGTATGCAGTGCAGGTGATGTTTTGCCGATGAATTTGACAGGTCTTTTGACTTTTTGTAAGCATGTTTTTAGATGAAATCAGACAGACTCCTCCGTCACTTCGTGACACCTCCTCTAACTTAGAGTAGGAGCTATATACCTTGTCAGTCAGGTTGTTAGTTACTCTGTAAATATGGTAACCAGATTCCTTCTCTAAGTTAGAGGAGGTGTCACGAAGTGACGGAGGAGTCTGTCAAAAATATTAGCAACATATCAAATATTCTGACAATTTGATATGTTAAAACTCACCTCCGTAGAATCGCCT
>JAMPEL010000007.1 GCA_023665185.1 Roseburia sp. | reverse complement strand
ACTCCTCCGTCACTTCGTGACACCTCCCCTAACTTAGGGGAGGAACCTGGTTACCGTTTTGCGGAGAGACTAACTGTTTGATTAACAAGGTATATAGCTCCTCCCCTAAGTTAGGGGAGGTGTCACGAAGTGACGGAGGAGTCTGTCAGAATACACTAAAAACATACTTGCAAAAAGTCAATTAGCCAGTCAGAGATACCAAAAACATTCGTCAAGAGCATATTTACAAAAAGCAAATAATCTATCTAATTCATCAGCGAAACATCACCTACATCAGAACTCCACTCTATAACAAACAATACAAATCACTTGAATACAGGAAGAGCCGCATTTTCTTATTTGCGATAAGTGTTTCCGCCCAAATAATCGTATTAAAACAATATAACCCTAAAAAGACAAATTGCATGACACAACAAACAAGAACAAACTCAACAGGCATACGCGCATACATACGCGCAATTCTTATTGCCATGCTTCTGCTGCTCTGTCCGCAGGCAAAGAGCGCGGAATACAATGATCCGCTACAATACCAATGGGTCATCGGAATGGACAACGGCACAGACAGTGAGGCTTTTCTCTGGATTCCCCCTGCATGCGAGCGACTCAACGCACTCGTGTTCAGCCAGCAGAACATGACGGAGGAGACACTGTTTGGCAACCGCCTGTTTCTGAGAAGAATGGAAGAGGCGGGGGTAGGAATACTATGGTTTGCGCCCGGATTGTGGCAGCAGTGGAATGTACAGGACGGTTGTCAGGAACAATTCTACCGTATATTGCATCGTTTGGCAGACGTCAGCGGATATGTAGAACTGGACAGTGTGCCAATAGTACCAATTGGTCATTCGGCAATGGCAACGTTTCCGTGGAATTTCGGGGCTTGGAACAAGGAACGCACTCTGTGCATCATATCCTACAAGGGTGACGCGCCCCGCACGAACTTGTGCGGCTATGGCAGGGAAAATCTTGAATGGGGACGGAACAGGAACATTGACGGTGTGCCCGGACTGATGATTATGGGCGAATACGAATGGTGGGACCTCCGGCTCACACCTGCCCACGGTTTCCGCATGTGGTATCCCAACAGCTTAATCTCTTTTCTGTGTGATGCGGAAAGAGGCCACTTCGACTTGTGCGACGAGACCGCCGACTATGTGGGCTTGTTCATTCAGAAAGCACTGGACTACAGACGGCAGAGAGCAAACGGAACAGCCACAGAGGGTTGGTACGCACAACGTTGGGGACGGGATGACGGATTTATGCCAGTCTCTGCCAGCCGTCCCAAGCCCGCCCCATGTTCTGAATATCAGGGTGACGAGCATATCGCATTCTGGTATTTCGACAAAGAGATGGCGGAGACAGCGGAAAAGCGTTATGCCCACTCGGCAGGGAAGAAAATGCAGTATGTGTCGTTCATGCAGAACGGACAGGTGTGCCACTATAATCCTGACAGCCATGTGAAACTCAACCCGCAGTTCATGCCCGATGCCGATGGAATTACGTTCCATCTGAAAGCTGTCTGTGTTGATTCCACCAACAGCCGCCTGTCGGACGAACACGCGCAGGGCACAGCTTCCATCCAACGAATCTGCGGTCCGGTAGAGACCATCAATGACACGACTTTCCGTCTCGCCTTCTATCATACGGGAATGTCGCATCCGCGCTATACGCACACTATCACCATGTTTGCGGAAATGAACGGTGACGAACAATACAAGACGGCTGTCCGCGAGGTGTCCATCCGCATTCCGGAACGCATCACAGACGGCAGGGAACAGACCATCAGTCTCAAGAAGATGAACCGACAGCTGCGGCAGGGGAGCAAGACGACACTCCGCGCCGAGTCCTCATCGGGGCTTCCCGTGAGATATTATGTCAAGTGCGGAGCGGCGCATATCGAGAATGGCAACAAGTTGGTGATGGACAGGATTCCGCCACGTGCGAAATTGCCGATGAGAGTAACCGTGGTGGCATGGCAATACGGAATCTCCGGAAAATGGAATACGGCGGAGCCTGTGGAGATAGATTTTGAGAGCGTTCTTTAAGGAAATGTATTTGTAGTTCTGTTGCCAAGTGTACGGAATGAAAACTTGCTACTATCAACAAATAACGCACATGAAAAAAAGACACATTATAGCTATGATGCTAACAGCTTTGTCGGCTAATATAATATGCGCCCAGAGCTATACTGACAATTTCGACGGCAATATGAGATGGAATACAAAAAAAGGAGATGCCGCTCTGACAGAAGTACAGGCATTCAAAGGAAAAGCACTACAACTGGAGAAAGGAACAGTTGTAGAGGTGAATATCGACCTTCAACCTTCGTCCATATATGAGTTAAGAGCCATGTTGCGTACGGAAAGCGGAGCGGACAACGTTGCTTTACAAACAGAGGGATTGGGCAAGAATAATATAAGCATTTCCTCGGCAAAGCCTGCATGGACAGAAGTGAAAGAGTCATTCCGCACATCGGAAGGACAGAAATCCGTATGTCTGCAAATCATTTTTGATGAACACCAGAATGGTTCCCATGCTTGGGCTGATGAGATTGTCATTACAAGAACCGGCGCATTCAAGGAACAGGAATCTCAAAAAGAGCACGATTTGCCGGTAAGAAATGTACAGACAGACATGGGTGTGAGTATGCAGCCTGATGAGAAAATTGAATGGATGCGTGAGTGTCGGCTCGGCATGTTCATCCATTGGGGACTGTATGCCGGTCCTGCACAGGGAGAATGGTATATGGAGAACAAGGGAATCAGTATTGATGAATACAGGAAACTTGCATATCCTGAATCTGGAGACATGTATTTCGATGCAAGTGAGTTTGATGCCCGGAAATGGGTAGGGCTTGCCAAAGATGCCGGCATGAAGTATATGAATATGGTGACCCAGCATCACGATGGCTACGCTTTGTTTGAGAGCCACTATATGGATGCTTTCACCAGCAAACAAACACATAACAGGGATTTTGTGCGCGAGTATGTAGAGGCCTGCCGCGAAGCCGGATTGAAGGTAGGACTTTATAAAACGCTCATCAACTGGATGCATCCAGGATATTACGACATTAACGGCACAGACTGCAAGCCGAACAAATTCGGCTATACCACAGCTGAATGGCATAAGGAAGATGCCCGCAAGATGAAAGAAGAGTTATATTGTCAGGTGCGTGAGCTGATGACAAACTATGGCAAGATTGACCAGTTGTTTTGGGACGGAGGCTGGCTGTCACAGCGTGGCAGCGATGCGGATGCCGCTCCATTTTGGGAATCAGGACTATATATGGACGAAGGAAATGAATGGAAGATTAATCCAATATTCCAGACCAAAGACGGCGCAGGGAATGTACTTGGACTTATGGGTATGGTGCGGCAGTTTCAGCCGGATATTGTGGTAAACCCACGTAGCGGCTGGATTGGAGACTATACATGTGAAGAGGGCGGCAGCGAAGTGAAAGGACCTATACGAAAAGGAGTGGTGGAGAAATGTATGTCACTGACATCTGGATGGGGATACAGCAAAGATGCCGAGGAACCGCAGAAGGTACGCTCATTGAAAGACATCAAGAGAATCTGTTCCGACTGTATGGTTCGAGACATGTGCTTTCTTGTCAACATCGGTCCTGACAGACACGGCAATGTCCCGCATCTTATTGAAGAACGTCTGCGCGATTTTGGCAAATGGACAAAAGAGAACGCGCAGGCAATATACGGCACACGTGGTGGTCCGTGGCAACCTGTGGACGGTCAATACGGGTTCACTTACAAAGACAATATCATATATGTGTATCTTCTCGGTGGATACACTGACAGCACATTCACTTTACCGCAGGTGAACAAAGGTGTCAAAGCGCGCAAGGCATATCTTGTGGAAGGCAGGCTTCCTGTAAAAGTGAGTCAGAGACACCAAAGTATCACGCTTAGTGGATTCACACCCAACAAAGACGATATTACGATTATAGCCGTGGAGTTAAATAAAATCTGATTCATGCCGGAAACATCCACAAGTGTTATTATGTAACCTAAATATTTTTGTTGTGTATCGTGAAGATATGAGGATTGGCATACTTGCCGCCTCATATCTTCCATATTAATCTTGGTTTTGAAGGGACGGTATTGTTTACATACATGGCGACTCAGAAGACAGTACACCATAAATACACCTAAGAGCATGCAGACTTCTTCAAGTTCACACTGCGGATTTTAGAAACCGCAGTACGGAGAATCACCATTGGGATGAAATCAGAACCGCTTCTTGATACTTTTCATTTTGTCGCCAGACAAGGTGACTTCACCAGTTCCCTGCAATAAAACTTGCGCGCATCCATTGAAAGTCCGGACATGATAGTCGGAAGTGTCTTGCGTTACAGGCCGCTCAGTGTCTTGGTAAGCAGGATCACCATTGCCCACACCCAATATCCGGACTCCGTCGCTGACGGAGATTTGTATATCCTCACAAGCATCCGGGACAAAACACCACTTTTTATCTCTAAGCCAAATATTAACTACGGCAATGTCGCCTACTTTATCTACAACAGCCTCGATTTGTTGAGCGATACCAGCGGTCTCAACACGCTCTTTCATCACTCTCTTTCCTTTGTTGTAGCCCACGGCCTGAATATATCCCGGCTGATATACGGTATGCCATGACAGATGTCCGTCACGAGGCATCGGCTGACGTCCCAATTTTTCCCCGTTTACAGTAAGTTCCACCTCTTCACAATTACTGTATACCCAAATATCTACATTCTCACCCTCATGCCCTTGCAGATTCCAATGCGGAAGAATATGAAGAACAGGTGTGTCTGTCCACCAAGCCTTTAGATAAAAAGCCTCATCTTTAGGAAATCCACAATAATCCAACACTCCTCGTTCCGAACCGGTAGCCGGATAGGACAACGGATTAGGTTCTCCGCGATAATCAAATCCTGTCCAATAAAACATGCCTCCAAGCCACGGACGTTCATGATAAAACTTCCAGCCACGCTCAATCCTGTTGAACAAACTGTCCTCACCCTCCGGAGTTCGGTTAAGAGCCGCTATATGTCCTTTTTCCACATCGTCAAAATAGACACCTCGCGTACCGACCCCCGTTATTTCTTCTGTACCGATGGCGCAGCGTTCCGGATAGTGCAGACGATGTTCGTCAACAGGATTCTGCATAATATAATTGTAGCCTGCCACATCGACCGGAATCAGAATATTCGGACCACTGCTTGACGCTACGGTCACTTTTCGTGACGGGTCAAGAAAATGAACATAGCTTTGCATTGACGCAGCCAAACGCTCTCCTTGTTCATTCCACTCTATTCCCCATTCTTCATTTGCTATACTCCAAAGAATGACAGAGGGATGGTTGCGATCGCGTCTCACCATACTACCCAAAACATGTTTCTGATATTGGTTCACTCCTGACAGACGATTCTCGTCAATCACCAAAATGCCCAAACGGTCACAAGCGTCCAATGTTTCAGGTGTTGCCGGATTATGAGATGAGCGATAAGCATTCACACCATATTTCTTCAGTTCACGAAGCCTCCATTCCTGCAACCCGTCAGGCATACCACTGCCTACTCCCGCATGATCCTGATGAAGATTCACCCCTTTCAACTTTACAGCCTTGCCATTCAGCAAGAATCCTGCGTCTTTGTCGAAGGCAATATGTCTGATTCCTACAGGAGTGATATAGGAATCCACCACCTTATTCTCAACAGATACGTCCGTTCTCAGTTTATACAAATAAGGAGTGTCACAACTCCATAGATGCGGATGCTCAACCACCATTGTATCACTGGCGGTCATTGCCACTTCATTCCCGTCTGCATCATATAGTGTATGACAAAGAGTATAACCCGTTGCCGGAATAATGTTATCCATAACTTCAGTGGCAATATGCAGAATAGCAGAACTGAACGGATACTCCAGTTCGGAATACACAAATGTCCCCCATGTTTTTACATGGACTGGATTTGTCTTGTTCATCCAAACATGTCGGTAAATGCCTGCACCCTCGTAGAACCAGCCTTCTTCCAGAGTGGCGTCGGCACGCACACACACTACATTTGAATCACCGTAATTCAAATACTCGGAAATATCATAGGTGGCAGAAGTATAACCGCTCTCCTCACCTCCAAGATAAAAACCATTGACCCATATTCTCGAATTACGGAAGATTCCGTCAAATTGCAGCTCTATATGTTTTCCTTTATCTTCTACAGGCATTATGAATATTTTCCGATACCATCCCACACTATATTCAGGATATTGATATCCGACCGTTTTATATCCATGCGAATGGCTGGCTTTGGGAGCGAATCCAAGATCTACAACCCAATCATGAGGCAGGTCCACAGTTTTCCATTGGTGTGCCTGCCCGGTTTCCTTATCGTATGCCGCTGCATCAAATCTTAGTGTGTAAGGTCCCTTGTTATGTATAGAGTTTGCTTTGGTAAGATAATTGAAATATTCTGTTCCGCAACCAAAATCCTTCTCCGGTGAGGAGGCGTCTCCCAGACAAAACAACCAGTCCTTGTCAAACGACACATGTTCCCGTTGTGCAAACGACAGTGTTGTCATTCCCCAAAATATAATTAGCACAAGGCTTCTAACCAAATTCATTTTCTTTCTTCAAATTAGAGTTTAATAATCTGTTTCTTTCCATTATACTCAATGCTTTTGCCGGCATTCTCATGCAGTTCTCCAACAGGAGTGTTCCGATCAACCTTGATGATTGTAAATGTGCGTTTCTGTAGCATTCCCGGAAATGAACCTTTACGTTTGCTTATTGTCAATGTGTTTTTTTTGTCGTCATAATCAAACTTAATCATAGCGTATCTGCCGGCTTCATATCCATAGTTAATGCCCTCATCCTCATACAAAGTAAATTCTCCATCCTTACCTGCATAAACAAACAGACGGATATTCTCGGCCTTATGCTGCCCTACATATTCCAAATCAGGACCAAAAGGAACTATACTGCCACTACGGACATAAACTGGAATATGAGTATATGGAGCTTTTACCGTCTTAGATTCACCACCTTCAGACACCATCTCTCCTGTATAAAAATCATACCATGAATAGCCTTTTGGGAAATACACCTCACGACTGCGAGCCTTATACTGATATACGGGGCAAATCATGAATGCAGGACCGAACATATACTGATAGCCTATATTCAGTATTTTGTCATCTCCGTTGAAATCCATGACTAACGGACGCATAAGGGTATAATCATTAAAATATACTTGCGAAGCCAAAGAATAGAGATACGGCATAAGACGGTAACGTCGCTCCAGATTATTTTTAATGATGTTGTATGCAGGAGTGCCTTCTGGAGAAATATTCCACGGCTCGCGATAAGGATATTGTCCATGAGCACGATATATTGGTGTCCATACTCCAAACTGATGCCAGCGTACATTAAGTTCGCGCCACTCCCTCATGTCCTCATTTTCTTTTCCTGTAAGCTCAAATTCACGTTGTGCTGCCTCAAAACGTTTCTCTACAGAGAATCCGCCAATATCCTGACTCCAAAACGGGATGCCGGAGATAGAAAAGTTAAGTCCGGCGGTAATCTGTGCCTTCATATCTTCCCAGCGTGTGCCTATATCTCCCGACCATGTCGCAGTAGAATAACGTTGCTCTGAGGCAAATCCGTTACGAGTAAGGAGAAACGCACGTTTGTTTTCCGGTGAGAACACTGTACCATACCCGTCTGTATTCCATTTTGCCACATCATACAGCTTTTTGCTGTCCAAAGAAGAGATATTATATTTCTCTACGGCTGTCTCATACCCTCTCTGTCCGTCATATATGGCCTCGGCATTCACTATGGAATAAGCATTGAAGTATTCGTCAGAGGCTCCCAGTTTGGTGGGTCCGCACAATAGCTTCCGATATTCCATGTCTGTACAGTCACGAATATTAGGCTCCGAAGCATCCATCCACCATGCGTCTATTCCCATAACCCCAAGACGCTCATATAGCTGCCGCCAAAATATTCTTCTTGCCTCCTTGTCATAGGCATCGTAGAAGGCATACTTGTATCCTAACCAGTCATACAGCGAATCTTTGACAGATTGCTGATAAGTCATGCCTCTTTCACTAAGCTCTTTATAATTATCAACAGTCAAATAATATTTGGGCCAACATGAAATCATGATTCTGGCATGCATGTCATGAATGTCATCCACCATCCTCTGTGGGTTGGAGAAGCGGGTAGAGTCAAATGTGAAAGCTCCCCACTCATCCGGTTTCCAATAATTCCAGTCCATTACAATATTGTCAATGGGTAATCTTCGTTTGCGAAATTCTGCCAAAGCATCTACAATCTCATCCTGTGTCTTGTAACGTTCACGGCTCTGCCAGAATCCAAACAACCAATCAGGCATGATAGGTGCCTTTCCTGTCAATGTACGATACCCCTTGATTACTTCATCGATGTTGTTGCCTGCCATAAAGTAATAATCCAGCTGCTTACCCATCTCACTCCATAACGACAACTTTTTTTGCTGTTCCTCTGCAACCGGAGCATAGGCACGAAGCCCGCAATATGCTTCACCTCCATCAGGTGTCCATTCCAATCTAAATCTGTATTTCTTTCCTGCCTCAAGTTTCATATTGAATTTGCGTGTATTAGGATTCCATGCCGTACGCCATACGGTTTGTTCCTCCTTTCCTGATCCAGACAAGTCTTCTCTATATACGGATTGTCCATCAATAAATATCCGCTGGTATCCGGAATAATAATGGCAAAAGCGGTATTCGCCCGTCTGCTTAGGCTCTATATATCCTTCATACACAACATTTGCTTTATGCAGAGGAAAATCAGGAAGATTCTTTGTTGTCTTTATGTCCTCATAATAAAGACTCTCTTCATGTGTAATCAGCGTCTTTTCATCCGGGGCATTGTATATACCAGTCAAAGCTCCGGCATTACCGTCTTTGTCATACAGATTAAAGATTTCATTAATCTGGCTATATCCTTTGGGATTCCCAAAACGGCAAAGAGAATAATTATCAAGCAAGATTCCGTAGTTTCTACTTGAAACAACAAAAGGAACACTTACTTTTGTGTTATATTGAAACAGTTCTTCATTTCTTCCCTTGAAGTTCCACTCATCTGCTTGATGTTGCCCAAGTCCATAAAAAGCCTCATCATCCGACGACTCAAAAACAAGGCTGGTTGTCCATCCCTCATACTGTTTTATAGCTCCATCTACCGACATCTGTGATACCTTATAAGGCGAGAACATCTTTCCTCCACCTGTCTGTTCCGATACGTAGCGCTTGCCGTCTGAGCTGACAAACCACACTTCACCTGTAGAGATTCTGACATGTGCCTGTACACTATCCGTAGAGATAGTCACTATGCCGTTCTTCTCTTTCACGGCAAACTTCACAGTTGCACTCTGTGGAATCACAACAAGACTTTGTCCGTCAGCAAAATCCTTTTCTGCTGTCGCACTTACCCGAAAAATCTTTTCTCCCCATACCTGTATACGAACCAGCTGCGGAAACCCCTTGCCGGAAGAATCCGGAACAACCACAATTCCTCTGTCGCTTATTGTCACCTGACCGACAGCAGACAAAGACAGGCAAACCGATAATGAGGCTATCGCCAACATCATACGTAAAACAAATGCTTTCATTTCCTTATCTTAATGCTCTTGTCATTACTTTTTATTATATAGATTCCCGATGGAAGAGACGCACAAACAGAATGCAAAGAAGCCATACGTCCTTGATAAAGCATCGTACCGCCCATATTATAAATGGCACAAGCATTGTCCGCAACAGCAGGCAGGAAGCCGTCTTCTTCAATTTGTTCAATACCATCAACTTCAGGCACAATCAGTTTGCCGGTAATCACTCCTCTGCCAACGCTTGACATATAGACACGGCCATACTCGTTCATGTCTCCCGTTACAATCTGAGCATTTCCCGGACCTCCAAACTGATGCAATTCATCATTGATACGCTCCCATTTGCTTCCTGTATTATCACTACGGTAAAGCCCTGTTTTTTGCGATGCGGTTTTTCTGCCCCAAATGTAAATCGACGGATAGTCTCCTTCTTTTTGAGGCTTCCCAACCCCCACACAAGTACATAAATTCATTGCCACATTCTTTACTGAAGGTGTTCCTGTATCACACCCGCTCAGATGCGCAAGTCCATTCGTACCCTTTGGCAACCATACTTCACCTGCCATACCGCCAACCACACACATCCGTCCTGTCACATTTGCAACGGTTTTCGTCTTTGTCATAACCGTACCGGATGCAATATCGAGAAAATGCATGTAGAATGTATTTCCACTCATACCATAAAATGTATAATCATTCACAGGATCTGCAAAGATTGCTGTTCCTGATGGCGCTCCGGACAGTTCAGTCCATGTTTTTCCACTATCCACCGAATAGTAAGGGACCATTCCCGAAGGAGTCACTACTAATATGTTTCCATCAGCAGAAACAGCGCAGTGTGAGAGACCGACTCCATTGACAGGCATATTCTTCTTCACCCACGACACTCCCATATTGGAACTATAATACAAGTCACTCGCTGCCCGAAGCATTATCCGGGGATTGTTCCCCGCGACAGCAATAGCCGCTGTAGTACCCATCGAAGGAGAAAAACGCTTCTGATATTCCGATATGTCTGAATAAAGACAGCCGTCATAATCACCCAGTGTAACAGCAAGGGGAGCGTCTTTTACACTCACAATACTCAAAGGAACAGTTTCTTCCAGTCCTGTCACACACATACTGAACCGGGGCTTGCCTGCCCACAGATTGGCTGTGGATACTATTCCGTTTCCCGATGTGAAATAAGCGCGTGAGCTGTCAAAAGGGTCCATCTGCGCACACCCGCACCAATGCAGCTGGCACGAAGTGCTCATCCACTTCACTTTCTTCTCGCTATATGTCGCACGTCCGTTCTCCATCAGATTCGTCCATGTCTTCCCTCCATTCTTTGAAATCCATATCTGATCACCCCATGTGGTTACGGAAGTCGCCCAATACTGTCCCCACCACAGGCCCATTGACACAGCCATCAAATGATCCGGATTATCCTGGGCTACAGATATATCACCAAATGAAACAGGTTGCGGTGATATGTCTGTCCATAAACCAGTCAAGAAATCCAGTTTCATCAAGGCACCTGAACCTCCTGTGCTTGGACCCTCACTGTCGCTATAAGTCACATACAGTGTATTCCCATCGGCGGACACACGGCAACGATTGGGCATATAATCTGTACGCTGTCCTTCTAATGCCTTCCATGTCTCGCCACCATCTTCAGAGAGAAACAAATTATTCTCACCTCTATTTAAAATGCCTGCCACTACTTTTGCACTGTCTGCATACTGTACAAAAGCCACTTTCCTGTCATTCACAAATGTGGCAACTGCCATACGTTTCCATGTCTTGCCTGCATTCTCCGACTTCCACATTCCGCGTGTTCTGGAACCACACAACAATACATTTCCATTTTCCGGACATACAGCGAGCCGTTCTCCACTCTGGCGGCCATAATCATTGCCATGCGCCGGAAACAAACCAGTCACTGTCGCTATTTGCTTAAAAGTGTCGCCATAATCCTCTGAATACAGAATTGCGCTAAGACCATTATTAAAATATGATGTGCCGCAATACAAGTACAGCTTGTTAGGAGATGAAGGATCTATGGCCAGACTCTCTATTCCCAACAGCCCCGCTTTGCTTTCTGGCAGGAAATCTGTTATCGGAATCCACGATTCATCCTCCGGATTCCATCTGTATGCGCCCCCGACATCTGTACGCGCATACATCAGCCCCTTTTCCTGAGGGCATGTCACCAATCCGGAAACAAATCCGGCTCCGCCAAAAGGCAATGAACTCCATTCGTATGTCTGAGCCTCTGATACCAGAGACAAGCACAAACTCAATATTACTACCAAATACTTCATAAACAACCTGTTTTTATTCCATTATTCACATTGAAAGATTACTTGTTAGGGTTTTGCCATATATGCGTCTCACTACACTTGACCATTACTGACTGCCCGCATACACACGCTCTGAAATTGCCTGCTTCTAATCTCCAGCGATTATCGTTACCGACAAATGCGAGATCCGCACCAGCCAATTTCAATTTTACATTTTTCGTTTCGCCTGATTCCAGTTCCACTTTCTCAAAAGCCCGAAGTCTGCGTGTATCCGGTGTCGTACTTGCTACAAGGTCGCTGACAAAGAGCAGTACAGCCTCTTTACCCCGTCTGTCTCCTGTATTTGTTACATCCACACTGAATGTCAATGTATCAGTGGCTGTAAAACTGTCCTTGTCTACCATTAAGTTAGAATAAGCGAATGTTGTATAAGACAACCCGTATCCAAACGGATATTGCACATCCATTACGGCATCATAATTATAGTTTCCATCCATCTGCCCCATATTCTCACAAGGCTTATAGTCGTATGTGGCAATACTTCCGGTTGTACGCGGATAAGTGTACGGCATCCGTCCGCTGAAGTCCGTATCGCCTGCCATCAACCGTGCCAAAGCATCACCGCCGTAATTGCCCGGTAAGAATGTGTGGACAATAGCTTTTGCCAATGGCTCTATATCACTGATGATTCGAGGTCTTCCCTCGTTCAATACAAGCACCAAAGGTTTTCCTTTTTCTGCCAATGCCTCAACAAGCATTCGTTGTTTCCGGCTCAGCGTGAGGTCTGTTATGTTTCCTGGTGTCTCGCAATAAGAATTCTCACCAACAACAATTACTGCCACATCTACATTGTCCAGTGTTTCCTTTACAGACTGGAAATCCTCCTCTTTCTCTTTCTGCCAGTTTCCAGAGTCCCATTTCACTCCTTCACATAAAACCACATTCTGCTCTCCAAACCTTTTGCGCATGGCTGCATAAAAGGTGTTATATTTCCCTATTTCCGCACATACTTCATTCGTCCTGTCTCCCTGCCACGTATAACTCCAGCCGCCGTTCATGCTACGCATATTGTCCGCATTAGGTCCGCACATTAATATACGGGTTCCTTCCTTTAACGGTAATATGTGATTGTCGTTTTTAAGCAACACCATGCACTCTTCCGCCATTCTTGTAGCTTCTGCGGCAAATTTGTCGCTCCCGAAGTCCTTGAACTTTTTCTTCATCTGTTTCGGTGTCAAGTCCCAAGAGTCTCTGTCATGTAGACCGATACGCAGTTTCAGACGTAAAATGCGGCGCACGGCATCATCAATACGTTCCATCGGGACACGGCCTTCCTCCACCAGCTCGCGCAACAAGTCGCAGAACTCTGCCTCATAAGGCACCATGCTCATATCTATACCGGCATTTACAGCCATTTCTATTGCCTCTTTTTTAGTTGAAGCCACATGGTCGCGCAAACACAGGTTATTAATATCCGCCCAATCTGTCACAATCATCCCGTCCCAATTAAGCTGTTCTTTGAGCCAGACAGTAAGCATCTCCCTATTGGCATGGAAAGGAACGCCATTGTTCACACCTGAACTGACCATGACAGAAAGCGCGCCGGCACGAATCGCGGCACGAAACGGTTCAAAGAACTTTTCTCTTAAGTCAGCTGCTGCAACATAACTGGGAGTACGGTCTTTTCCGCTTGCCGGAACACCGTATGCCATATAGTGCTTCAAACAAGCCGCCACATTATATGTCCCAATATGGTTTGGCTCACATCCCTGATAGCCACGCACTGCCTGTACCGCCATTTCCGCACTAAGATAAGCGTCCTCTCCATAGCTTTCCCACATCCGGCTCCACAAGGGTTGTCTTCCAAGATCCATTGTCGGAGAATATACCCAGGGAATCAGACATGCTCTGCTCTCATATGCGGCAATCTCTGATACCCGTCTCGGTATATTCCTGTTGAAAGATGCCGCCTGTCCTATTTCTTGAGGAAAGAGTGTGGCTCCCCACGAATAAGACGCTCCGTGTATCTGGTCAACCCCGTAAATTTGCGGAATGCCTTTCGATACTGCCATGGATTTCAGGTTAAGCTCCCTTATCAACCTGCACCATGTGTCCGGGGTCTGAGCTATACTAAGCGGCACATTCAATATAGATCCAACTTTGTAGGTGTTGAATACTTTGTTCATCTTCTCTTCATCCAGTCGGCATATATCCTTGCTTGACATGTCGGTAACTACATCGATGGTAAGCTCACACATCTGCCCGATTTTCTCGTCAAGAGTGAGTCTTGAAAGAGTTTGTTCCACTTCTTTTTCCAGTTCCGCATCGTAAGGTATTGCCGGTTGCACATCATGAGTCTCATGAGCCATGACAGCCATGCTCATACATGCTCCACAAACGAAAAGCTTGATGTTTCTTATTTCCATATTATACATTAAGTTTATATTTCTCAATATCGTGCAGATTCCGCTGCGTCCTCTTTTCCCGCAAAATTATAATTAAAATGGAAAAACTGGAATATAAGAATTTGCCGTATATGTCGCAAATCATGATTTACGACATAATCACAGTGTTTCAGCAACAGAAAGTATTCGACATTAGCTGACAGAATCCACGAGTTTCCGTCTTCTGAATATTTATGGCTCATCCGACATTTCGAGTGAGAATGGCAATCACACTATGGGTACAGTCTCCACCTGAAAAAATGCCGTACTTTTCCCGCATTCTTTGTGTCCCTTGTCCATACCTTAATATATAATGAAGGCCGCATAGTTCCGAATCCTTCTGTCGCGCATATTCTGCCGGACAGCAGTATGCGGACAAGAGGTTTTTGACATTATGTCACTTGGGGGGAAGACGCTTTTTTAACGTTTCCCCTCATTGTCGTAATCTGATTGGTAGTTGATTTTTCGGAGATTTATTAGTAAGTAATTGATAATCAGTTAGATATGTTTTTGGCGAGAAACATGCAGTTTTAGCCCAAAAACTAAGGGTTCAAGTCAAAATAGGGAATGCTGATAATCAGCGAGTTATGAAATTTCGTCCTCAAAACTGTCATTTCTCGGGTTTAAAATCCATTTTTGTTTTTCGGAGCATGGAAAAGCCGGTTTCCTTCTTTTTGAGGAGATGATTTTGAAAAATGCCCGATTTTGGCCCGAAAAAAGGGCTGAGAAAAATTCGTTCACCTTGAAAATTTTTTTTCAGCACCTTGTGCAAAAAATCGGTGCGCCTTGTAAAAAAATTTTCAGCACCTTGTAATTTTGGATTTTGTTGGGCTTTTGGGCGGAATTGGCACATTTCTGCTTGATTTTATGAATCTTTTAGTCGGTCGGATTGTTCTGTTTGTCCACTTGAAATTCAAGACTCAAAACCCTCCGTAGAATCGCGTTTTTGTAACCTCGGCAAGCTTTGGTTCATTTTGAGGCGATTCTACGGAGTTTGGTTTTAACATATCAAATTGTCAGGGATATTCTGATTTTTATTGACTTTTGGGACAGACTCCTCCGTCAAGAGCATATTTACACAAAGTCATCAGCCTGTCGAATTTTTCAGCGAAACATCACCTACACTAAAACTCACCTCTATACAAACCTGTCACTTGAAATGTCGGATGAACCATACTTCTAAGGAGATTTGTGGTATGGAAATCCCCGTTTTTCTCATCTTTCCTGTTCTCGCACAGAGGAAAGAAACTCAGAAGGGGTAAGTCCTGTCACCTTTTTGAAAGTGGATATGAAAGTAGAGCGCGATTTGAAGCCCACACTCTCGCAGACAGCCTCTATGGTCAGATTGCCGTATTGTTTGCGGTTGCTTAATCTGCGACAAGCCTCCTTAATGCGATAACCGTTCAACAACACATTGAAATTGCAATTGAAAGTCTCATTGATGACCTGAGACACATCTTTATAATTGAAGCCTATCAACTCAGCCAGATAATTCAGACTCATTTCCTGACGGCAAATCTGCTCCACATTTTCCATAATGTCCAATATTTGTCTGGCTATAACGGCTTTCTTCTCATCATCCATACGGTTGTTCTGGTATTTTTTCCTCATCTCGCCGTTATTCTGGATAATTTCTTTCAAAGCGGCAATTTGTCCCTCATAATTGGAACGCAGGCCACGTTCCCTGTCATATTGCGCCAAGTCCTCAATTGTCCGTAGATACAACGCATGATTTGCCTTTTTCAATTTACGATAGCTGTATAACAGAAATACTGACGACAACAGGCACATCGCCACCATAAACACTCCTATCGCTTTTAATAAATCAAGTTGATTGTCATCATGCTTTTTTATCACCACCTTATCCACAGTCAAGCGGCATCCGGTGAATTTCAGACCGTAATTCTTCAATTCATCAAGCCGCTTTTTGTTGTTCACAATCATCTCGAAGTCTCCGGTTATAATCTGCCCGTTTATCACTCCCTCATCTATGCTTTTCCATTCGTGATTCTGGAATGCGGCAGAGGCATTGGAACCAAGATCCTTAGTGAAAACATATACAGTATCTCCTATCTCCAGTTTCTGAAACTCTATGGCGCCAATATTGACAATCTCCCAACTCTCAATCCTTTTAGGGCCTTCAAAAATCGTTATATGTTCTGCTCCCAAAGCCATTGTCGCATGATACAACAATGCCACTACAAGCACTATAATATGTCTTTGCATGATACAAGTATTTTAAAGTCCGTTCCTGCCTATTACTCCTTTCTATTTTGTTATAAGCCAGACAAAAGTATGGATTATTTCTATTCTGTCAAAATAAAAACAATTCATTTCTATATTGACACTATCAGTTTGCCTTCCTTATTATATCAAAACAAAGAACTGCGCATTATAAACAAATCCGGAGAAAACCATTTTCTTGCACTTTTATTTCACTAATAGAATAAATAGTAGTACTTTTGCAGCGAAGAATGGTTCTGACCGCCATGTTTTTAACGACAGGCGGAACGATTAAAAGGGAATCAGGTGAAAGGCCTGAACAGACCCGCTGCTGTAAGTTCCACACCAAGTTGCAGGACAAGCAAGCCACTGTTTTTCAACAAGCCGCCGCGCCATGACGGCTTTGGGAAAAATGGGAAGGTATCCTCACAACGGAACAAGTCAGAAGACCTGCCATATCCTTCTTTTCTTATCGAATGCTTTCGGGTAATAAAGCAGTAGAGTATTGACGGGCACAACAAGCATTGTCCGTCATATGTCGTCATGAATATTCTATGCTTTTTGTACCGGAGGCAAATACAAAACAATAATATTCATGATACATACGGTACGAATTTTCTTCTCATTTATCCTGCTTCTGCCCCTCGCGGTATCTGCACAACAGTCAGTCGTCATTGACGGAAAGATAACGGACAGCCACGGAGAACCGCTGGCTCAGGTGGCTGTGGCTGTCAGCCAGACATCGAAAGGCACTTATACCAACGAAAAAGGATTTTATCGGCTGGAAGTGCCTAAAGGCAAGCATACGCTTTCCACTTCCTTCATCGGGTATGAGCAGCAAAGCAAAACGGTGGTGGCTGACAAGGACAAGACGGTGAACTTCACGCTGAAAGAAACAGCCGTGAGCATCAGTTCCGTGTCGGTATTCGGAAAGAGTAAGGTGCAGCAGCTGCGCGAAAGCGTGTACAGCATTGACGCGATAGACATTAAAGAGATTGCCAATTCGGTCACAAACGTGAGGGACATCATCAATCATGCCACAGGAGTGAAGATACGCAACGAAGGCGGTCTCGGTTCTGACTTCGAGTTGTCGCTCAACGGCATGTCGGGCAACTCCGTGCGCTATTTTGTCGATGGTGTGCCGATGAGCACAATGGGCGACAACGTGTCGCTCGACAATTTTCCGGTCAATGCCATCGACCGCATCGAAATATACAAAGGTGTGGTGCCTGCCGAACTGGGAGCTGACGCGCTTGGCGGTGCCATCAATATCATCACGAAAAAAGAAAACAAGAATTTTCTGGACGCCTCGGTCAGCGCAGGCTCTTTCCATACGTATGTGGCAGACTTCAGAGGACAGTATCAGTTGCCTGAGTCGGGGGTGTTCTTCCGGCCTACATTGGGTTACAGCTACTCAAAGAACGACTATAAGGTGAAGGATGTGGAGGTATGGGATGAGGAAAGCGACAAGTATGTGTCTGCTGAGAGGAAACGCTTCCACGATGACTATCGTTCGATTATCGCACAGATGGAGGTTGGGGTGGAGCGCAAATCGTGGGCAGACTTGCTGACCATGTCCGTGTCCTACACCAAGACCGACAAGGAACTGCAAACGGGTTCTGTGCAGAACATTGTATATGGAGACGCAGAGCGGCAACAGCACGCATGGAACTTGCAGATGCGCTACAAGAAAAACGACTTCCTTATCAAGAACCTGTCGGCAAATGTCCTTGCCTCGCACACTTGGGACAACTCGGTTACTATTGACACAGCATACAGACAATACACTTGGGACGGGACATGGACTCCGACCTCGCGCAATGAAATCACGGGACGGGCGAGACAGATGCGCCGCTACAAGCGTCCGCTGACTGTTGTAAGGGCAAACTTCAACTATAGTATAGATGCGAAAAACTCGCTCAATCTCAACTATATGTTGAACCGTACCGGCAACAACCGCACGGACGACTTGGGAGAGGATGAGGAGTTTGTGCCGTCGAATGACGTACTGGCAAAGCACATATTCGGATTGTCGTATAACCAGTTGCTCTTGAATGGGAAAATTTCTAATGTGGCGTTCCTGAAAGACTATCTCAACCATGTGCATGTGGAGCAGAACGACCTTTATTGGATTACGAACTCTGCCAACATTCCTGAGACAACCACCAAGAACAATCTTGGCGGCGGTGTTGGCACACGTATCTCATTCTGTGAGCCTTTCGCGCTGAAAGCGTCATACGAGCGCACTGTGCGCCTTCCGCTGGCAAGAGAGTTGTTGGGCAACGGCTCGACAGTCTACCCAAATCTTGCCCTTGAACCGGAAAAGAGCCACAACATCAATGCCGGATTCTTCGGAACTGTCCGTTTCAACGACAAGCACAGCCTGTACTACGAGGGTGGCGCGTTCTACCGCAAAGTGGAAGACTATATACATTTCATTATCTCTGAGTCGGAAGGCACAGGGCAGTACGACAATGTGTCGAACGTGACAATGAAGGGACTTGAGGGCGAAGTGCGCTACAACTGGGGCAATTGGCTTCAGGCATCAGCCAATTGCAGCTATCAGGACGCACGCGACCAGAACAGATTCAAGGAGGATGGCAAGCCTTCGGTCACTTACAAGAACAAAGTGCCTAACAAGCCGTGGCTTTTTGGAAATGCCGACCTGACTCTGACCAAATACGGTGTGTTCAACAAGGAAGACCGTGTGAGATTCAACTACAACTACCAATACGTACACTGGTTCTTCCTCACATGGGAAGGATATGGCATGTTAGCCACTAAGGCACGCATCCCGACACAGAACTTTCATTCGGCTGCCGTCACCTACTCGTGGCAGAAGGAGCGGTATAACTTCACCGTAGAATGCAACAACTTGTTCGACTGCACGGCTTACGACAACTATAAGTTGCAGAAACCGGGACGCTCCGTGATGTGCAAGTTCCGCGTGTTTGTACACTAAGACTCGTATCCTGCCGGCAGCAATGCAGGCATTGCATACAAGCATTATCTCGACAAATCAATTTATTTACTATTTATACAACAGACAATATGAAGAAATTCAAGTTTTTAGCGTATGCTTTCGCAGCATTGGCTATTGGAGGTTCGTTCACCGCTTGCTCCGACGACGATGACGATGCTATCAAAGGTATTCCACAGGTGAATGATGTACATTATGACATTCTTGTGTCAGTTGGCGGCGCAGCCGGTATGGGTTCTACATCCTCAAACATTATCCAAAGCCTCAACTCTCTGGAAAAAGACTCTATAATCGATTTCCGCGGAATAGGGGTTGACATCACGGCGATAATGGATGCGGAAGCCATGATAAAAGGTCAGTACTACTATGAAGCCGCGCCGCTCGGACTGGCAAGATATGGAAAATACAAAGTGACAAACAGCGGTGTAGAGACTATCGCAGAACGTCCTTTCGGAACAAACACATACAAAGACCGCCGCTATACACATGACTGGCTCAGCGACAGCGAGTTTTTCGTGATGGGCTCAAACGGAAATTCAAGCGAGATTCTTTGGACAAAGCTTAAAGACGAAGGAGACAAGTTGACCATTATGGCAGAGGGTGATCTCGGACTGGCAACCAACACCGACTATCTCAAGATTCTTGAGGACAACGACATCGTGGCAGGTACTTTCAGCACATCGGGCTTGGCACGCTACCGCAGCAATGACAATACTATCATCTACGCGTTCCGCAACGCTAAGGACACAGAGGGATTCTATGTGGCATTCATCGATGCTACCACAATGAAGATAAAGAGCGTGGTGAGAGATACACGCGCACAGCAGATGGCAGGAACTGCCTACGGAGAGCTGCTCCAGCACAAGATGTTCTTGGACGAGCACGGCAACCTCTATATTGGCTGCAACAGTCAGATTCCGAATGCGGAGAAGTCTACTTGCCAGTACGGACGCTTGCTGAGAATAAAGAACGGCGCATACGAGTTTGACCAGACATACGAGGGATACAAGGACTACACGGGCAAGATTGTGACTTGCGACTATCTTGGCAACAATAAAGCTCTCTTGTATATCCAAGACCCTCAGCATACAGGTTGCAGCACAGACAACGCTGTATCAGCCGGATGGGGAGACAATTACAATAGCTATTATGCTATCCTTGATCTAAATACTGACGCGAAGTCTGAAATTGAGTACGAGGGCAAGAAACTGCCTTACAGCAGCGGCACGTTCTCACAGCGTTCATTCATCCTCAACAACAAGGCATTCATCGGTGTGAACCCTAAAGACTCCGCACCTGTCGTATATATCTACGACATTAAGAGCGGCAAGACAACAAAGGGCATCACTATCAAGGAGGGATATACTTTCAACCGTATCATCTATATCAGCAACAAATAAGATGAGGCTGGCTGTGTATCGGTCATGAAAATCAGGTTCCGGACAATAGGACGCTCAACTGTCCGATTGTCCGGAACTTGTGTGTATGGAACGATACGCTTTTCCGACTACCTTCAACACCTTAAAACCTCACACAAATGAAGTTCTCAAAATTCACTCTTGGTGTCCACCGCATTACGGGCACCATCATATCCTTGTTTTTCTTTCTTTGGTTTGCCACCGGATTGGTGCTGATTTACCATTCCTATCCCCGCCTGCCTGAAAAGACAAACAACGCACTGAAAGAGACATTGCCCGACTCGCTGCCGAATCTCAACACATTCACGGCAATGGCGGGCGATACTCTCCGCTCACTCAGTGTACGGCAGTTCCTCGGTCAGACACTTGTCAAGGTCTCCTCCACAGATACTTCTTTTACGGCATGTACTGACACACAGCAAGAAGTGAGAAACGTGACATTCGCCGATGCCGAGCGCATTGCCCGTTTGTGGATCAATGCTCCGATAGAGCGGGTGGACACACTCCATGAGCGCACGCAGTGGGTGATGTATGAACGCTACGAGCGCGCCATGCCGATATATAAGTTCACTTTCGCAGACAAGGAGCGGCACGAGTTTTTCATCTCGGGAAAAACCGGGGCGGCACAGCAACTCACTGACAGAAACCAAAGAATGTGGGCTTGGCTCGGAGCCATACCTCACAAACTTTACTTCACAGGTGTACGCTGCAATCTTGATTTGTGGAAGACATGTATCACGACAGGCGGCATTTTCTGTCTGCTTGCCGCGCTCTCCGGATGGGGACTGGGCATATACATGCAGGTGAAGAACAGGCGGAAGACGGGAGTGTGGCGGAATCCGTTCAAGAAGGCAAGCTACAAGTGGCATCATCTTCTCGGACTCATCTTCGGATTGTTCCTTATATGTTGGGGTATCAGCGGCTCGCTTGCCATGCAGCGAGTGCCCAAATGGCTTGTCCCATACGACAGCGAGTACACTATGTATGCGCCTGATGTGTGGAACGACGGCAGTCTGGACCTTCAGTCTTTCAAACTCGACTATACAACTCTGAAAGCAGCCTATCCTGCACTGAAGGAGGTGGAATGGACCAGCATCGGCGAAAAGCCGGTATATCGGATTATCGCCGACAGCACGGAGCTTTTCATTGACGCGTCCACAACAGAAGTACAACCATTGGAGGTGACGGCTGAGGCTGTCATGAGCCGTATGCATAAGCTCTATGGCGAGGAGATTCCTATTACACTGGAGAGAATGGAACGCTACGATGAGTATTATCTCTCAGCCAATGGCAGACTTCGACTTCCGGTCTATAAAGTGGTCGTCGCTGACAAAGACGGCTCACGGCTCTACATTGGTGTACATGACGACTATGTGCGGTTCTTCAACCGCAACAAAATGGCGCGTAAATGGATGTTCAGTGCCATGCACTATCTCAACATAAAGTATCTGGTAGAGCGTCCAGTGCTGTGGCACACATGTATATGGGTGCTTTGTCTGGGCGGAGCATGTGTGTCCTTCACGGGGTTCCTGCTCGGCATCAAATACCTGCATCGGATGTTTGGAAAAAAGAAGAAATGAACATTGCAAGTTCTTCCGGTTGCCACTCTTCCGCAATTCTTCCTGACTCAATGCAGGAATTGTATGCAGCGTTGTCGGAAAAGCTAACATACACATTAACAAGCAACATACCGTACTGTCATGAAAACAAAACCCGGCAAAAAGAACCTTTTTCTTGACTTTTAAGGACAAAAGTCTTGGTTTTAATCAATTAAAGACCTACCTTTGCCCCGAAGTTAGATGATGAAGGGTTCCGCAACCATTAATGGTGCGGGATTCTTTTTTAGTATTGTCTGCTTTGTTGCCATGGGGTGCGAGAGCAGGTGTCTCACACTGAAGGCAAGTTTTTATTTTTTAGAGATACCTTAGTGTGTATTGTGGAAAACGAGAGTGCCCGGAGATGTTTCGTGCAAGGTAGTTTATTGTACCAACTCTGAACAAAATCCGCAATGATTGCATTTATAAACTGACAAAACAACAAAAAACAGGAGGAAAGAACTATGGCATACATGTCACAGGAAGGCTATGACAAGATTAAAGCCGATTTAAAGCAACTGGAAGAAGTAGAGCGTCCGGAAGTAATACGTCAGATTGCTGAAGCGCGAGAGAAGGGCGACCTTTCTGAGAATGCGGAGTATGACGCTGCAAAAGAGGCGCAGGGAAAGCTTGAGGCGAGAATCGCGCAGATGAAGGCTGTGCTTGCCGACGCTAAAATCCTTGACCCGACAAAGGTGCAGACGGATGTAGTGCAGATTATGTCGAAGGTGGAGATGAAGAATGTGAAGAACGGCATGACAATGACATATACGCTGGTGAGCGAGAGCGAGGCTAATTTGCGTGAGAACAAGATCTCGGTGAAGACTCCGATTGCGCAAGGACTGTTGGGCAAGAAGGCGGGCGATATTGTGCAGATTCGTATCCCGCAGGGAATTATCGAACTTGAAATCGTAAGTATATCTGTCGGATAACTGCCGGGTGTGACAACGGAATGGGTGAGGTTTTAAGGTCTGCCGCAGAGGGAGCCTTAAAACCTTGCCGCTTTTTTTATAATTCTATAATTTCAAAACGATATGGACATATTTTCAAAAATTGCAGCTGGTGAGATACCAAGCTATAAGTGTGCGGAGAACGATGAGTTTTATGCGTTCCTCGACATCAATCCGTTGGTGAAGGGGCATACGCTCTGCATTCCTCGCCGTGAGGTGGATTATATTTTCGATATGGAAGACGATGAGATTGCGCGCTTTGAGGTGTTTGCGAAGAAAGTAGCGGTAGCCATAAAGGCCGCGTTCCCTTGCATAAAGGTAGGACAGGCAGTACTGGGACTGGAAGTGCCTCATGCCCACATCCATCTCGTGCCGATGCAGAGCGAGAAAGACATGATTTTCAGCAATCCGAAACAGAGTTTCAGTGCTGATGAGATGGCTGAGACTGCCAATGCCATATACGAGCAGTTTAAGAAACTTGTATGATAGACGGCTGGATTGACTCTGAGCTGGGTACGATAAGGATTGTTCCAAATGCGAGAGCCAGACAGATTATAATACGTGCGGAGGCTGACGGTATAAGAGTGACCGTGCCTCCGCATGGTTTGTTTGTAGAGGCAGACGTGCGTCGGCTGATAGACGAGAACCGTCCGCGTCTTTTGGCGATGCGTGAGAAGGCGGGGGCATACCGCCAGTATATTGATTTGAGTTATTCTATTGATACGGACGTCATGCGGCTTCATCTGGTGGAAGGCGGACGCAAAGGGTTCTATATAAACAGAAAGATGGGGGAGTGTACGATTGTGTGTCCTCCTGCCACCGACTTTGCTCCCATTCAGGATTGGCTGAAAAGCGTGGTGGTAAGGGAACTTCGGTTGCAGGCAAAGGTGTATCTTTACAACCGTACTGTAGATTTTGCAAGGCAATACGGATTCAAGGTTTCCGGCATCAAAATCCAATCTTCGCACACCCGTTGGGGCAGCTGCTCGGGAACGAACAGCATCAACCTCTCACTTTTCCTTATGGCTGTGCCGTCCCGTCTCAGCGATTATGTGATAAAGCATGAGCTGTGCCATACCGTGCATCACGATCACAGCACTGCCTTTTGGAGTCTTATGGATAAAGTGACCGACAATCAGGCGCATCAGCTGCGGAAGGAACTGGCAGAATACAGTAAGGTGATGCTTTGATTGATGATAAGAATATACGACAAAGGATTGCGGACTGGCATAAAACGCGCCTGTCCGCAATCCTTTGTCTTTTTCTGTATGCCGCGCTTATTTGTTTTCCTCATCGAGAGCTTTCATATAGCATTCTCGGCACAGAGGCTCATATTCCTTTGTCTCTCCGAGCATCACCTGATGGTCGTTGTGTACTTTGCGGTGTGATACGTATGCCAGCGCGCCGCACCTGACGCAGATGGCATGTACTTTCGTCACCTCGTCGGCAATGGCACAAAGGTCAGGCATAGGACCGAAGGGTTTTCCCTTATAGTCGAGGTCGAGACCGGCTACAATCACACGGATACCTCGGTTGGCAAGCTCGTTGCACACATCTACAATCTGGCTGTCGAAAAACTGAGCCTCGTCTATTCCTATCACATCGGTATCGTTTCCAAGCAGCAATATGCTTGCGGAACAGTTTACCGGAGTGGAGGGAATGGCATTACCCTCGTGCGATACCACCTCCAAGTCTGAATATCTGACGTCAATGCTTGGCTTGAATATTTCCACTCTCTGCCGTGCGAATTGTGCTCTTTTCATTCGCCGTATCAATTCCTCGGTTTTCCCGGAAAACATGGAACCGCAAATTACTTCAACGCGCCCTCTGCGCATCATCTCTCCGTTTCTCTCAGATAAATTTGTCATGTAACAATATCTATTTTTTTCTTGTTCTTATTTTAAGGGGTCTTGTCGGTAGGTAAAGACGCTGCAAATCTATTCATTTTTTGCGGGCTTCGGAAATCTCTTCCGCACAAAAACTTTCTTTTTTCAACCTTGCCGGTGAACTTTCCCTCTTGTGCCTTGTTATGTATATGTAAGTCCTCCGGAAGGGGCGGCACACAACCAGGATAGTTAGTTTTATTTGTATATACTCTCTCTAATATTCTATTTTCATTTTGAACAGCCTGAAACAAGGGAAGGTCTCTGCGGGAGCAGGGGCCTTTTCGCCTTTATCTTGTCTTTGCATAGCCTCTCATGCGGACATTGTGCGTTTCCCCGATGTTTTATAGCGGTTCTTTGAGCCTTCTCGGTGGGTGTTTGCCGTAATCTCGATATGTTGCCGTTTTCTCGATATTCTTGGCTAATCCTGAAATGGAAATGTCCTGCCGTGTTTGGCAGGACATTTTTCCGGTTTTCAGCATTTGTAAATAATTTTGAGAGAATTGAAACTTCACAGCTTCAAGATTTTAGTTTTAGTAAAGCATATTTTGTTTTAAAGTAAAAGTTCTGTATAGTGCCACGGAGCCGGATGTATGCTCATTCCTCCTTTATCTCCTCCATTTTTGGCAGGACAAGCAGCGTGTCCATCTTCGTTCTTATCTCCGCCTGACTGTTGTCCTTAATCTTGAAGACAGAAGGACTGAGCGCGGCAGGTATGTCATCCGCCTTGACGTAAGTATCGGTCAGCGGAGCCTCTGTGTTCATCCGGCTGTTGCCTCCGCCCTTCATGGAGTGTTCGGCTGCATTGCCGATGAGCACGACCACTGCTACGGTGGCGGCAGCTTTGAGGAACGGTGCCAGACGGTTTCCGAGTCCGACGGTGCGTGCCTTTACCGTTTTAGGAGTTTCGACCAGACTCAACATACGTCTGTCGAAGTCTTCTCCGAGACGCTGTTCATGAGCTACGTTCTGATAAACAAACAAGTCGCGGTATTGTTGCAGGCATTGCGGCACATCCTTCTGGCTGAAGAACGAGCGCAGTATCTGTTCTTCTTCCAGACTCGTCCGGCAGTCCCAATAACGCTCCAAGAGTTGTTCGATATACTTATAGTCCATATTTGTCAAGTCTATTGAATTGTTCCTTTATCCATGTCCTTGCCCGGTGCAGGCTGACTTTCACATCCGCCTCGGTCAGCCCGAGCGTCCCGGCAATCTCTTTATATGTTTTACCCTCAATGTCTCTCAGATGTACCACAGTGCGCTGTTTCTCGGGCAGACGGTTTATCAGTTGTCCTACTATGCTCTCGCTTTCGCTGTGCATCATCCTTACATCCGGGGCAGAGGAGAAATCCATGCAGTCATACGTGCCTTCGTCCAATGATATGTTCTGCCTTTCCTTTCTTTCCGCTCTGTCGAGCGAGAGATTCCGGCAGACAGTCATCCCGAAGGCTTCCATGCTGTTCAGCTCCGTCCATTCGGCGCGTTTGTCCCAGATTCTCAGGAGTGTGTCTTGCACGATGTCCTCCGCCTCTTCTCGGTTGAGAGTGATGCGGAGAGCCAGCCTGAAGAGCTTGTCTTTCAGTGGCAAAACATCATATCTGAAACTTATTTCTTTCATCTCTCTGTATGGTAAGACGGATTATGCAATGGAAAGTTACAGGAAAACTGCTTTTTTTTCGTTTACAGAGCGTTTTTTTTTATTTTCCGGATGAGGTTTGTGTCAGACAGCCGTGTCCGAGATGACTGTTCCGTGGTTGCCGTCTATGGCATCAGCCTTTGTGATAATCACCCGTCTCACTCCGGTGCGGACAGCCGAGAGCGCGTTCTCTATTTTCGGAATCATGCCTCCTTGTATGACCCCCTCATCGACAAGACGGCTGAAATCCTGCTCTCCTATATGAGGAATGACACTTTCGTCGTCGTTCTCATCGCGCAACACTCCGGCTTTCTCGAAGCAATAAATCAGTGTGACCTCGAAGTGCTTGGCAAGTGCTTTCGCCGTTTCGCCCGCGATGGTGTCGGCATTGGTGTTCAGCAGACAGCCGTTGCCGTCGTGTGTGAGCGGAGCCATTACCGGCACGATGCCCTCAGCGATGAGTTTCGCCAGCATGTCGCCGTCGCACTTGTCCACATCCCCGACAAAACCATAGTCTACATCCTTTACAGGACGCTTGTGCGACAGCATCACGTTCATGTCCGCGCCGGTAAGTCCGAGCGCGTTTATTCCGCAGGCTTGCAGACGGGCAACGATGTTCTTATTGACGAGTCCACCATACACCATTGTGACTACATTCAGCATGTCGGCGTCGGTCACGCGCCGTCCGCCCACCATGTGGCTCTCTATTCCCAGTTGTGCCGCCACTTTTGTGGCAGAGCGTCCACCGCCGTGAACAAGAACTTTGTGTCCCTCCACGGCAGAGAAGTCGCGGAGGAGCTGTGCGAGAGAGCCCTCGTCCTCAACGATTTTTCCTCCGACCTTTATCACTGTCAGCTTTTGCATGTTGTTCTGTTTTTAATGAGAAATAAATATTATGAATCGGGGCAGACTTATGCCTGCCCCGATAATCCGATGAAATGCCGTCCGTCGCATTCCGTCTGTACGGAAAGTCGGTTGGTTATTTCAAGTCTGTAATCTTATAGAAATCCTGGTCGCCATAGTCTTGGTTCTCACCGCCCATACCCCAGATGAAAGTATAGTTGCTTGTGGCAGCGGCTGAGTGTATAGACCACTCAGGAGAGAGAACAGCTTGGTCGCCCTTCATCCATATATGGCGGGTCTCGTCAATCTCGCCCATGAAATGGCATACAGCCTGGTCCTCAGGAACCTCGAAGTAGAAATATGCCTCCATGCGGCGGCTGTGTACATGAGCCGGCATTGTGTTCCATACGCTTCCCGGCTTCAGTTCTGTCATACCCATCTGGAGCTGGCATGAGTCGAGAACCTTCTGCACAATCATTCTGTTGATGACACGGTCGTTTGAGCCTTCGAGAGATCCGAGAGCCAAAATGTCGGCGTCAGCCTTTGTCACCTTCTTTGTAGGATATTCCTTGTGGGCGGTTGTACTGTTGATATAGAATTTGGCAGGCTTTGCCGCATCCTTGCTTGCGAACACCACATCGCGCTCGCCTCTTCCGATGTAGAGAGCCTCCTTGTAGTCAAGCTCATACACCTCGTCGCCCACCTTTACTGTGCCGGCACCGCCGACATTGAAGATGCCCACTTCGCGGCGGGTTGTGAAGTAAGGTGCCTTTAACGGGTCGATTGCCTCAAGCTTGAGTTCTTCGTTCACCGGCATTGCGCCTCCGACAACCATACGGTCGTACATGGAATATACGAGATTCACCTCGTCGGCTGCAAACACTTTCTCGATGAGGAAGTCGCGGCGCAGACGCTTTGTGTCATAGTTCTTTGCGTCTTCAGGATGAGCCGCATAACGAATTTCATAATTTGTTTTCATGTCTCTGTATTTATTATTATGTGTGTAAGAACAAAAGATGTGTCTTGTTGGAAATCTTTACGTAGCAAAGGTAATGATTTCTTGTCAACTGACATTCATAAAGGCATATTTTGTTCAAAACAATGTGGGTTCGGGTCAAGGGGCTGGGCGGGATGCGTTTGGTCTGCGGTTTTGGGGAAGCCTAATTCCCAGTCTGTTTTCTCGGAATGTTTCTCTACCTTTTTTATGGTAAGTCCGCCCGAAAACGGGCAGAGCGATTTTAACACTTTAAGCTCTAATTGTATATAAATGTTATTTTGGATTTTTGTGCTTGAAGATAAGTTGTTGATAATCAATTGAATACATTTTTAGCGAGAAGTGCGCAGTTTTAGTCTAAAAACGAATGGTTGAGTATAAAATAGGAAGTGTTGATAATCAGTGAGTTATGGAATTTTATCCTTAAAATTGTCTTTTCTCAGGTTCAAAATCCATTTTTGTTTTTCGGAGCATTGAAAAACCTGTTGCCGTCTTTTTGAGGAAATGATTTGTGGAAATGCTCGATTTTAGCCCGAAAAAAGGGCTTTTCAAAACTCGTTCACCTTGAAAATAAATTTCGTGCGCCTTGCGCAAAAAATCAGAGTACCTTGTAAATAAATTTTGTTCACCTTGAAATTTTGGGTTTTAGTGAGCTTTTGGACGGAAAAGGTATGTCTGGGGTTGAATTTATATATCTTTTAGTCGGACGGATTGTTCTTTTTTGTCCACTTGGATTTTGAGGCTCAAAACCCTCCGTAGAATCGTGACAAATGCAACTCCGGTAAGTTTTGGCCGTTTTGTCGCGATTCTACGGGGTTTGGATTTTAACATTTCAAATCGCCTGTTTCTTGCGCGAAAAGTATGATAAGCAGGTGGGGAGATGGAGGGTGTATCAGTGGCCTGAGGGACAGGCATACAGGCAAACAGATGTATGCCCTTATTGTAAATACATTCAGAGCGGGCAGTGTCTGTCACAAACACACCGACCGCAAATGCAAAAGTCAGTCTAAACCACAAAAATACGGCAAAATAACAAAATTTATAGTGTAGTATCAGATAGTCAATGAAATAAAACGTACCTTTGCATGGTTGTTCAGATGTGACATGCGCAAAAAGATCTGCCATGCACATAATGAAATGGATGGCCGGCATATAGCGGCATGGCATATATGCAAAGCGGCGGTCTGCAAGCCTGTTGCCCCGCCCTTCAATCAGTAGAAGAATTAATCACATAAAAGACGAAATAGAATTTATGGACAAACTTAGTTATGCTCTCGGACTTGGAATAGGTCAGCAGCTTAAACAGATGGGACTGAAAGACACATTGAAAATAGAGGATTTCGCACAATCTATCACAGATGTGCTTGAGGACAACGAGCTGAAAGTTCCGCACACTGAGGCACAGAAAATCGTGAACATGTTCTTTCAGGAGCAGGAAGAGAAAATGAACCGCGAGAAGGCAGAGAAAGGAAAGGCTGCCAAAGAGGCGGGAAAGGCTTTTCTTGAGGAGAACGGAAAGAAACCGGGGGTTGTCACTACAAAGAGCGGACTCCAGTATGAGGTGCTCGTTGAGGGTAACGGCACGCATCCTAAGGCAACTGACAAGGTTCGTTGCCACTACGAGGGAAGACTCATCGACGGTACAGTGTTCGACAGCTCATACAAGCGCAACGCGCCTGCCGATTTCGGGCTTAACCAGGTCATAGCAGGATGGACAGAAGGTGTGCAGCTGATGGGTGAGGGCGCGAAATACCGCTTCTATATCCCTTACCTCCTCGGATACGGAGAGGGTGGAGCAGGCGACATGATTCCGCCTTATTCAACACTTATCTTTGATGTGGAGCTTATCAAGGTGCTCTGATTGAATGCCGGACATTCGGGCGGCGGCAGGCATTTCCGCTGAAACGTTGTCGGGCGAACCAAACAGAAGACAGAAATAAAGAAACAGAAAAATAACATACAAAAAATGAAGAAATTAGGTATTTTGGCAGCTGCTGCAATTGCTGCCGCATCTTTCACAGCTTGTCAGCATGAGCTGAAGGCTGATCTCAACGGAGAAGTAGACTCAATCGCTTACGATCTTGGTGTGGCTCAGGCACAGAGCCTCAAGCAGTACATGACTATGCAACTTGGTGTAGACTCGGCTTATATCGACGAGTTTATCAAAGGTATGCAGGAAGGTGCTGTGAGCGAGGAAATCGACAAGAAGAAGCAGGCATACATGAAAGGTCTTGAGGTAGGAAACCAGGTTCAGAACATGGCTAAGGGTCTTACAAAGGACGTATATGCTGACGACACAACAAAGAACGTGAACGTGAAGAACCTGCTTGCAGGTCTTGTTGCTGGTATGAAGGGCAATGCGGAGAAGACTTCTGAGGAGGCTTACACTTCTTTCAACACCAAGCTTCAGGCAATACACGACAAGAACAACGAGGCTAAATATGGTGACAACAAGAAGAAGGGCGAGGAGTATCTTGCAGCAAACAAGAAGAAGGATGGCGTGAAGACTACAGAGAGCGGTTTGCAGTATAAGGTGCTCACTGAGGGTACAGGTGTTCTTCCTAACGACTCTTCTGTCATTTCAGTAAAATATGAGGGAAAGCTCATCGACGGAACAGTGTTCGACTCAACAGAGAAGAACGGTGGCAAGCCATTCGAGGTGAACATGAAGTATCCGCGCGTAATCCAGGGATGGGTTGAGGCTCTCAAACTGATGCCTGCCGGCTCTAAGTGGGAGGTTTGCATCCCTTACAACCTTGCTTACGGCACACAGGATATGGGTCAGATTAAGCCTTTCTCTACTCTTGTCTTCACAATAGAGGTTGTTGATATCAAATAAACTCAATCGGCTGACGAATGAACAGGTTGATAGGCAGACGGATTGTTGTCTGCTTGTCAACCTTTTATTTAATCTTTAATCGGAACAATGAAAAAGATTCTTCTATCAATATCCCTGCTGCTCATGGCAGGTGCAGTGGCAGTGCCGTCGTATGCTGCCGGCGAGTATAAAGAGAAAAAGGAAAAAGCGGACAAGACAGTAAAGAAGGAGAAAAAGAAAAGCAAGAAAGGCAAGGCTGCCGATGGCGGCTCTTTCGAGATTGTGAAGCCTGAACTGACTAACGGCGGAGACTCCATCGCATACATCTTCGGCACATGGCAGTCGAACGGCTTGCAGGCATATATGGAAAACCAGCTTGGCATCGACTCTGCCTACGTCAATGATTTCATACAGGGAATCATGGACAAAGTGAGCATCGACCCTTCCGACAAGAAAATGTCGGCATACTCCGCAGGTCAGCAAATAGGCAACCAGATAGATCAGATGGCCCAGGGACTGGAAAGAGACTACTATGCTGCCGACCCGGACAAGAGAATCGACAAGAAGATTGTGGCAAATGCCATTGTAGCCGCACTCGTAGGCAAGAATGAAATCACTTCCGACAGCGCGCAGCTCATGTTCAAAGCCGCTATGGACGCGCGCCACGAGGTGAACAAGGAAGCTATGTACGGCAGCAACAGAAGAGCCGGAGAAGCGTTCCTTGCCGAGAACAAGAAAAAGGAGGGAGTCATCACACTCCCGAGCGGACTTCAATATAAAGTCATCACCGAAGGCAACGGCGAAAAGCCTCTGGCTACTGACAAGGTGAAAGTGGACTATGAGGGAAGGCTCATCGACGGAACTGTGTTCGACAGCTCGTACAAACGCGGAGCGGCCACCTCTTTCCAGTGTAACCAGGTAATCAAGGGATGGACAGAGGCTTTGCAGAAGATGCCGGTAGGCTCAAAGTGGGAACTCTATATCCCTTATCAGCTTGCTTACGGCGACCGTGAGACAGGAAAAGACATAAAGCCGTATTCAGCCCTTATTTTTACAGTGGAGCTTCATGAGATAGAAGGCAAGTCAGAAAAAACGGACTTGCAGGCAGAAAAGAAGACTGCGCCTGTCACAAAGAAGAAAACAAGAAAATAAGAGGCTTTTTAGAAAGAAAAAAAGGTATCAAACTATCTATTTGATACCTTTTTTGCATTTTTAGGATTGTAAATAGTACATGAAATAAAAGAAATGACTAAATTTGCTTACAAAATGTAGAACTTCTAATAAACAACGTTTAGTAGCAATGGAAAAAATAGACAAATTGGACAAACACATCATGGAGATTATTTCCGGTAACGCGCGCATTCCTTTCAAGGATGTGGCAGCAGAGTGCGGTGTGTCACGTGCGGCAATACATCAGCGGGTACAGCGATTGATAGACATGAATGTGATTATAGGTTCCGGATACCATGTAAATCCTAAGAGTCTGGGATATACGACTTGTACGTATGTGGGAATCAAGCTTGAGAAAGGCTCATATTACAAGAAGGTTGTAGAGGAACTGCGCAATATCCCTGAAATTGTAGAGTGTCATTACACTACAGGTCCTTACTCAATGCTTATCAAGCTCTATGCATGTGATAACGATCAGTTGATGGACTTGCTCAACAACAAGATTCAGGGCATTCAGGGTGTGGACTCTACAGAAACACTCATCTCGCTCGACCAAAGCATCAAGAAGGAAGTGCCTATCCATATGGAGAAGGCAGCGTCTGTCAGTATTGAGGACGCTGAGTAAAAGACGTGTACTGTGCATTACGAAGGATTGTTGATTGGAGTAAGCACATTTATTATCATTGGCTTGTTCCATCCCATCGTCATCAAGTGCGAATATTATACGGGCACCCGCTTTTGGTGGGTGTTCCTTGTTTTCGGACTTGTCAGTGCGGCAGCCGCGCTCTTCATCAGCAGCGTCTTTTGGGCGTCACTTCTCGGTGTGTTCGCTTTCTCTTCTTTCTGGAGCATCAAGGAACTGTTTGAGCAGAAAGAAAGAGTAAGAAAAGGCTGGTTCCCAAAGAACCCCAAAAGAAAATATGATTTCTGACTGACTGGCAGGCAAGCCTGCCGCCGGTTGTTTGCCGACAAAATGCTGTCGGACAGGCAGTAATGCCGCTGTCGGCAAACAACCGGCGGCGGGCTTGTCTGCTTTGTCTTTTCACCAGTCTGTGCTTGTCTTTTCATTGGTCAGTGCTTGTTGTCTTGCCAGACCATATTTATTCCTATTTATATTGACCTCCTATTTATATTTATCTCCAAGAACATGGATATTTTCGACCGGAAAGAGAATTATCTGCGGATGTGCGGTGATTCTGCCGCACCATGCCACCGTCCTGTCATCGGCATTACGGGAAACTACGACAAAGGCTGCTGTACCCTTGCGGAAGGATACTACCAGTCGGTATTGAACGCTGGCGGAATCCCTTTCATCATCCCGCCTTTTGAACAAACAGATAACCTCAAGGAAATTCTTGACAATATTGACGGACTGATATTCAGCGGTGGAGGAGACATCAATCCGCTCTTGCTCAACGAACAGCCCGTGAGAGAGCTGCACTCCGTATGCCATATACGCGACGTGCAGGAGCTGCTTCTTGCGCGTCTGGCGGCAGACAGGCAGGTGCCGATGCTCGGCATCTGCAAGGGAATACAGGTTATCAGTGCCGCGCTTGACGGGGAGCTGTATCAGGACATCTATACACAAATGACGGAGGGTACGCGCATCAAGCACAGTCAGGACTTAGACCGCAAATATCCGTCGCATACCGTCAATATTGCGGAAGGCAGTATGTTGCGCTCCATCTTCCAGTCTGAAGTCATTGCGGTCAATTCTTTCCATCATCAGGCGGTGAAGACTCCTCCTCCGGGTTTCATAGTGTCTGCCATGAGCGAGGACGGAGTGATTGAAGCCATAGAGTCGGCTGAATACAAATCCATCATCGGTGTGCAGTGGCATCCGGAATGTCTTGCCGCGCCTGCCGCAAGCCACCGCGAGGATTCCACCCCGCTTTTCCGCTGGCTTGTCCGTGAGGCGGCATCGTTCAAGGAGGCGAAGCGCGTACACGACCGCATCATTTCTCTCGACAGCCATTGCGACACACCAATGTTCTTCCATAAAAACATCAATTTCGCAGCGCGCGACCCGCAGATTCTTGTAGACTTGCACAAGATGACAGAGGGCAGACTCGATGCGACGATTATGGTGGCTTATCTTGAGCAGAAGGCGCGTGACGGAGAGTCGCTGTTGGCTGCCACGGCAAAGGCAGACCGTATCCTTACGCAGATTGAGGAGATGGTTGCGCGCAATTGCACTCTCGTGGACATTGCGTACACTCCGGCTGACATTGCCCGTTTGAAGAGAGAGGGCAAGAAGTCCGTCATGCTGGGCATAGAGAACGGATATGCCATAGGAAAGGACCTCGCCAATGTGGAGCGTTTCCGCCGCCGTGGAGTGGTTTACATGACGCTGTGCCATAATGGCGACAATGATTTGTGTGACTCGGCAAAAGGACTTGGCGAGCATGGCGGCATAAGTCCTTTCGGAGCGGAGGTGATAAGGGAGATGAACCGCACAGGAATGATGGTCGATTTGTCACATGCCGCCGAGAGCAGCTTCTACGACGCGATGGAAATAAGCAGCACACCGATTGTGTGCTCCCATTCTTCCGCCCGTGCGCTGTGCGACCATCCGCGCAATCTTACGGACGAACAGCTGAGGGCACTTGCCTCAAAGGGTGGGGTGGCGCAGGTTACACTCTACCACGGTTTTTTGCGTACCGACGGCAAGGCGACAGTGATGGATGCCATTGAGCACCTGAATCATTTTGTGAATGTCATGGGAATAGACCATGTGGGTATCGGCACGGATTTTGATGGTGATGGCGGTGTGCCGGGATGTGCCTCTGCCTCCGAACTCATCAATTTCACCCGTCACCTGCTCCGCGAGCGTTACAGCGAGGCTGACATACAGAAAATATGGGGCGGAAACTTCATGCGGGTGATGGAGCTTGTGCAGAAGTGCGGACAATGATACAGGGCTGTTTCTTCATGCCGCGATAAGGAATAGGATGACGGTCATGAGGAGCAGATGCAAAAAGTGCAGGTGTGTTTGCCGGAATCTCCGGTGCAAACACACCTGCACTGTCTTTGTCATTATCTGCCGGCTACATGCCGGGCATCATGTTCAGGCACCTTTGGCTTTGAAAGCCACCGCATACATCTTCATCTGCTTGAGCATCGCCAGCAATCCGTTGCTGCGGGTCGGCGACAGATGTTCCTTCAATCCTATATCCTCGATGAAGTGCAGGTCCGCCTCCAGAATCTCATCGGGTGTATGTCCGCTGAGCACGCGTATGAGCAGTGTGACAATTCCCTTCACAATCAGCGCGTCGCTTTCCGCCTCAAACACAATCTGTCCGCTGTCCGCAAGCTCGGCATGAAGCCACACACGGCTCTGGCAACCGTCTATCAGATTGCTCTCCACCTTATACTCTTCCTTTAATGGCTGCTGCTCGCTGCCCAAATCGATAAGCAGCTGATACTTGTCCATCCAATCGTCATAATCGCTGAATTCCTCGATTATCTCTTGCTGTATTTCCTCTATCGACATATCTTTATTTTTCTTGTTTGTTCTTTCAGTTCCGGGCTGTCCGCCTATTTCTCGTTATAGATTACCTCCATCATCGTCTGTCCCACAGCCTTCAATGTCTGCCGGCTGATGTGGGCGAGATTGTCGTCCACGGTATGCCAGGTGCCGCAGAACCCGCCGTCTTCCGCATCGCTTGCGATAATGTCCACGCAAGGTATGCCGGAACGATTGACAGGCACATGGTCGTCTGTGACATATCCCCCCGACTCGTTTACAAAATAGTGGCTGTAGCCGATACGGCGCGCCGCCGCCCATATCTTGTCTACTACTCCCGGCGCGAAGTGCATGGAGAATCCCTCCTTGCAGAACAGTGAGCTGCTTCCGCCGACCATGTCGAGCAATATGCCATAGCGCGCCATATAGCCGTCTTTGTGGCGGAACGAAGCCCAGTGTTGTGAGCCGAGACACCATGTGCTCTCGTGGTTGCCGCCATCGTCAGCCCATTGCGGCATTCCACAGTCTTCCGCATCGAAACATATAAAGTCGATGCCCACAGCCGGGGCGGTCTGTTGTATTTGTCGCGCAAGCTCAAGCATGACACCCACTCCGCTTGCTCCGTCGTTCGCGCCGTCTATCGGTGTGCGTTGGTTGGCCTCGTTGTCGTCATGGTCTGCCCACGGACGGGAGTCCCAATGGGCGCACACAAGCAGTCGGACCGGAGTGTCAGGATTATATGAGGCCACGATGTTGCGGAGCCTGACCGGAGTGCCGTCATACAGTTTTGTGTCGGCATATTGTTCCGTCACCTCAGCTCCGAAACTTCTGAATTTCTCTGCGATATAGTCGCCGCAAGCGTCGTGCGCCTCAGAATTTACAGTTCTCGGACCGAAGTCGCACTGCGCTGCCACATAGCTGTAAGCACTGTCTTCGCAAAAGGCAGGTACGTCAGACACATACGTCTCCTCCTGCACATTGTTTCCTCCTCCGCTGTGGCATGAGACGAGGGCTGCTAACAGTGATGCGGCAAGTATTGTTTTTCTCATATTCTGCAATATTGAATTTATACGGGCAAAGGTACGAATAATATTGAAAACAGTATGTTTGCCCGCTTTGTTTTCCTCTTGGCAGATGTTTTCTTGGTTGGCTTTTGGTGCTGACTGTTTGGTGGGGTTTGGTGATGTATTGGGCCGTTTCTGCTGATGCTTTTTGATTGATTTAGGTAGTGCTTGTGATTGATTTAGATGATGCTTTATACAGACTCCTCCGTCACTTCGTGACACCTCCTCTAATTTAGATGAGGAGCTATATGCCTTGTCAATCAACACGTTAGATCCTCTGCCAACATGGTAATCAGGTTCCTCCCCTAAGTTAGGGGAGGTGTCACGAAGTGACGGAGGAGTCTGTTAAAAATGTTAGCGAAATATTGAATTTTCTGACAATTTGATATGTTAAAACCAAACTCCGTAGAATCGCCTCAAAATGAACCGCGACTTGCCTCGCTCTCAAAAACGCGATTCTACGGAGGGTTTTGAGTCTTGAATTTCAAGTGGACAAACAGAACAATTCGACCGACTAAAAGATTCATAAAATCAAGCGAAAATGCCCCGATTCCACCCAAAAGTCCAACAAAACCCAAAATTACAAGGTGCTGAAAATTTATTTCCAAGGCACACTGATTTTTTGCGCAAGGTGAACAAAATTTATTTTCAAGGTGCACAAAATTTTCAAAGCCCGTTTTTCGGGCTAAAATCGGGTGTTTTTCAAAATCATCCCCTCAAAAAGACGGCAACCGCCTTTTCAACGCTCCAAAAAACAAAAATCAATTCTGAACCCGAAAAAAGACAATTTTAAGGCAAAATATTCATAACTGTCTGATTATCAATACATCCTATTTTGACTCAAACCATGCGTTTTTGGATTAAAACCGCATACTTTTTGCTGAAAATATATTCAGCTGATTATCAGTTGTTTATGAGTAAAATTGATTAAAATCAAGCGTTAATCAGAAGCCGGAAGCTGCGGCAAATGTTAAAAAAAAGGTTCTCCGCCAACTGACATAATGTCGGATAGCGGGACCAAAATTTCTGCTTACTCAAAATCCTCCGGTTCTTATCCCGCCCTCATGCTCCTAAAATACCCGTATTCTTTTGGTTGTCATATTCAAAAATGCTACATTTGTCATTGATAAAAGTTAATGTCCAACGATAAAACTGTATAGCTATGATTATTACAGAAATCAAGAAAGCACCCTCGATGATGGAGTGCGTGAAATTATTCTTCAAGAACTATGTGAACTTTGACGGCCGTTCACGGCGTGCCGAATGTTGGAAGTACTGTTTGTTCAACCTTATTGTTTACATTCCTTTTGACATTTGCTACGGAATATTGATTTATACTTTCGTGACGAATCCGAGGATAATGGAACATCCGGAGATGCTGTTTGGCGCAATCGGTGTGGGCGGACTTGTATTGATATTTGTCTACATGCTGTACGGGCTTGCCTGCTTTCTGCCCGGCATCGCCATTATTGTGCGCCGGCTCCATGATATAGGTTTGAGCGGGTATTATGCCTTTCTCATGTTGCTGTCAATCATACCTTTCATCAATTGGCTTGTTTCCATCGCGATGATAGTGCTTATGTGTATCGACTCAAAACCTGAGACCAACGAGTACGGCCCTTCTGTAAAGTACATCACGCAGGAAGAGGACACGATTCAAGCAAACTGACGGGCTGCCGGATGCGGCTGTAAACATGATATGTCCTGTCCGCTATGCGTAATGCGGGCATAAAAGAACAGGCTCCCTTGTCGCAAGCGACAAGGGAGCCTGTTCCTGTATAACGATGGTTATACGGTTTCCTCTCAACTTGTTGTCCTGAATTTATTGGACTCGAAACCATTCCCCAATACCAAAAGAAATGTAAAATCGTTTTTGCTATTGGATAATAATAGTAACTTTGTGGCATATAACATGTAAAATCACGGCGGGACTCTTCCGTGAGATGTAACCGGCCTATTTATCTATAAAGAAAATGATAAAATACTTTCTTCTGATATGTTGTTTCTTGGCGGGCACTCGTGCCTTTGCCGGATATGGTGACTGGAATGTGTATGCCGCATACCATAACGCGCAGCGGACTCTTGAGATTGGCGGACGCATATTTGTGCTCTGCGACGGAGGACTGTACAGTTATGATACGGAAGATACCAGTGTGGAAACGTATGACAAGGCGACGGTGCTCAATGACAATAATATTTATGACATAGCATTGTGTGAGGCGACCAATGAGCTGGTCATTGTGTATGTGAACGGAAATATTGATTTCATGGCTTCTGACGGAAGTGTGTTTAATCTGTCGGATTTGAAGACTGCTTCTTTTGGCGACAAGACCATCAATGATGTCATGGTGGATGACGGTACGCTTTACATCTCGATGAACGGTGGGGTGGTGCTGGTTGATGCGGAGAGCAAGGTGTTTGGTAATCTTTACACCTTCGACAGCAATGTGTTCAGTGTAGGAATCAGTGAGGATGTCATGTATGTGGCAGCGCGCGACGGAGTGTATAAAGGCGATATGAGGCAGAATTTGCTTGACCGCGCGAGTTGGGTAAAGCTTCAGAGTTACAGCATTCCGAAACTGGTCAATTTCAACGGCACGTTTTATGCCGTGACAAGTTCCGGTGTGTATGTGGTGCCTGACAAGTCTACCTTCCGGATAAACAACCTGACGCGGGAGAAATTCACCCGATGGAGCATTGCCAACAACATGCTGCTATTGTCGAATGACACCTCATTTTCTGTTATAGATGCGGAAGGCAGGCTTACTTCGTATGGAAATACCGGCATTCTGTCTGCCGCTTATTATAACGGGGGATATTGGGCGGCTTGCGGCACTTCCGGACTGAAGTGTTTCAGATTTGACGGTACCAAGTTCGAGGAAACGATGTCTTCCGTGATTCCTGACAGTCCGGTCCGTAACTATACGTATCAGTTGCGTATGATGCCCGATGAGCGTCTGCTCATTGCCGGAGGCTCGTTCAACTATCCAGCTGTGAACAGAACAGGTACGGTGATGAAATACGAAAACAATACATGGTCGGCTTTTGAGGAAGACGCGGTTATTGCAGCGGTGGGGGCGAATTATTATACTAAGGTGACCGATGTGGTTCAAGACCCTGACGATTCGGAACATCATTTTGTGGGTACAGCCACTTCCGGCATCTATGAGTTCCGGAACTATGAGTATGTGGGCAATTATACTTGCACAAACTCGCCTCTTACATCCATCCTGCCCGATAATGCCAATCCTGGGCTGTATGTCCGCGCCACAGGTCTGGAATATGATAAGGAAGGAAACTTGTGGATGTTCAACAACGAATGTGACACGATTGTGAGAATATTGAAGAAGGACGGAACGTGGAAGGCTCTCTATTTTAATGAGATTGCCAAATATCCTACCTTTGACCATTATTTGTTCGACAGTCGCGGACTGATATGGTTCAACAGCCGTCGCACCACAAGTACTGTGGGTAGGGCGGGAGTGTTTGCGCTTGATATAAACGGCACGCTGGACAATGACGCGGACGATACCCGTCGTTTTGTGTACAGCTTTAATAATCAGGATGGAAAGAATTATCAGCCGACAGAGTTCAATTGCCTTACGGAGGACCTTGACGGTGCCATTTGGTTTGGGACAAGTGTCGGTCTGTTTGTCAGCTACAATCCGGGAAATGTGTTCTCTTCGGATTTTTATCTGACACAGGTGAAGGTTCCCCGTAACGATGGAACCAATCTGGCGGACTATCTTTTGAGCGATGTGCCTGTCAAGTGCATTGCCGTCGATGGAGGTAACCGCAAATGGATTGGTACATCCGGCAATGGAGTATATCTTGTAGGTGCCGATGGTACGGAGATTCTGGAACATTTTACCGTGGATAACAGCCCGCTTGTGTCGGACGACATTTATTCAATAGCGATAAACGGTTCTACGGGTGAGGTGTTTATTGCCACGGGCGACGGGCTTGTCTCATATATGGGCAACGCTACCGACCCGGAAGAGTCTTTCAATAAGGATGTGGTAAAAGTGTACCCTAATCCGGTGCGTCCTGAGTATCAGGGAAACGTGACGATTACGGGATTGATGTATAACAGTAACGTGAAGATTGTGAATGCAGCCGGACGACTGGTTCATGAGGGCACGTCAGTGGGTGGCGCCTATACATGGAATTGCGCCACATCATCGGGACGACGTGTCGGTTCAGGAGTGTATTATGTGCTTGCTACTGACGAGGAAGGAAATGACGGAGTGGCAAGCAAAATACTGGTAATAAGATAATTGCTTGTTGTATTGTTGATAGAAAAATAAGAGATGATGAGCCGTGCCATGACACCGACTTGGTCTTCCTGTCATATATCGCAGGACAATTGTTTCACATTCTTGCGGTATTTGTTCGCATTCTGTATATTCTGCAACCATTTTTGCTTTACTACAGGACAGGAACGCTTTCTTTGTAACGGTATTGTGTTTGTCAATGGTTTCTTTATAATCAGCGGGTTCCTGACCTTCAACAGCTATGTCCGTAATCCCGATGTCAGGACATTTGCGGTAAAAAGACTGTGGAGGATACTTCCTGCTTATATGATAGCGGTGGTTTTCTGTTTTCTTGTCGGACTGTCCCTTACTACACTTCCGGTCGGTCGTTTCCTGACCCATCCGGAAACATGGAGGTATTTGTTTTTCAATCTTCTTTTCCTCAACCATTTCCAGCCCACGCTTCCCGGGGTGTTTGAAGACAATGCGATGCCGTTCCTCAATTCTTCTTTGTGGACAATGAAGGTGGAGATTGCGTTTTATGTCTCAGTGCCGGTTGTGTATTTCCTGATGAGACGTTTTGGGAAGAACACGACACTTGTGGCGATTGTAACCATATCCATGATTTATTATATTGCGACGGACATGCTCTACAAACATACAGGAAATGCTGTCTATGATACATTGAATCACCAAATACCAGGAGAGCTTGCGTTTTTCTACTTTCCTGTCATCATGCTAATGAACCGTAATTGGTTTTCCCGAAATGTGAAATGGCTGTTTCCTGTGTCTTGTGCCTTGTTTTTGTTGTCATATACAGTATATGAGATGTATTACCTCAGTCCGCTGACACTGAGTGTATTGGTCATAGTTTTTGCTTATAAGGCGGAACCTTATATCAAATCGTTCAGATGGAAAGATATTACGTATGAGTTTTATTTGCTTAGATTCCCGGTTCTGCAAATAGGTGCTTGTATCGGATTTTCAGGCTCTTCTGTGTGGTTTGTCGGTGCATTGTCGTTCATTGTGCTTATGGCAGCAGGTCTTCATCATCTGTGTCGGCAGTTATCCCGTTGTGTCCGGCAATGCAAAGTGTAGCGACAGAAATTCTTATATCGGAGGCTTTGACGAGTTCTTTTGCGCAGGCTTTGATGGTGGCGCCAGTCGTCATCACGTCATCCACGAGCAGGATGTGCTTGCCGTGAATCTTGGATGGGTTGGCCAGCCGGAAAATATTTTGTACATTTTCCCATCGCTCGTTATGCGTGAGGTTTGTCTGTGTAGGATTGTTCACCACTCTTCTGACAATATTCTTCAGTACCGGAATCCCGGTTCTGTTGCTGATGCCTTTGGCTATCCATTCGCTTTGATTATATCCACGCACCCATTGTCTTTGCCATGATAAAGGGACAGGAACAATACAGTCTATGTTGTTGAAGAAACCAGACTCCTTTATTTCTTCAGCAAAGACTTCGGACAGGTACAAACCTATTTCCGGTGCGTGGTGGTATTTTATGTGATGGATGATATGTCTGGTGCGCATACCGTCATAGTGTATGAAGGCTGTGGCGCGTTCGACAGGCATTTGTCCCCAAAATTCCATTTCCGCAGGACTGTGCTTGAACAGGTGGTAGTTTGTACGTGGAAGCATCCGCAGACAGGGAATGCACAGGTGTTTTTCCGTCACGGAAAGTCTGCATCCGCACATATGGCATTGCCGCGGAAAAATGAAATCAAGGATATTGTGGAATATATTCATGCTCTTTACAGTTATTCATACTCACAGTCTATTACTTTCATAATGTTTCCCATGTCGAAACCTCTTGACAAGGCAAACCTTATCAGCTTGTTTCTGATTTCGTATTCCGATTTTCCCTTGACGCTTTTTCTTTTGGACTCGATAATCTTGCGCAGAGCAGAGATATATTCTTCATCTTCAATCTCAGCTTTGGCATCCTCTATCAGGTATGGGTCTATTCCTTTCATGCGCAACTCGCGCTCTATACGTGTCATTCCCCAATGGTTGTAGCGGAACTTGTCGCGGACAAAAGCATGGGTATAACGGCTCTCGTCAATGTATTTTTCTTCTGTAAGACGTGCCAGAATGTGCGTCTCGGCATTTTCTGGAAGCTCCCATTTCTCCATCTTTTTTCTCATGTCTGCGCGGCAATATTCTGCTGTGGCGCAAAGAGTGGACAACTTCATGTAGGCTTCCTGTTCTGATAATATTTTCTTTTTGCTTTCCATTTATTCTTCTCCTTTCTTGAAAGTGCCTTTTATCATGCGCTCGTTGTCCATGAAGTCCCGTCTGATTTCAATATCGGTAAATCCGGATATGTGCATCAGCTTTGCAATTTCTTGGCTGAATCTGCGGTTTATCTCAAAATATAAAGTCCCGTCAGCATGAAGCAGTTTTGTGGCTTTGCTGATAATTGCTCTGTAAAATAATAAGGGGTCATTGTCGGGTACAAACAAAGCCTGCTCCGGTTCATACTCCAGTACGTTTCTTTCCATATCAGTACGCTCTTCCTCGCAAATATATGGCGGATTGCTTACGATGATGGAAAAAGACGGTTTTTGCATTGTGTCAGGAAATGGAGCGAGTATGTTGTTCTTTTGAAATGTGACATCGGCACCGATTGCGTGTGCATTCCGTTCCGCAATGTGGAGGGCTTGCTCAGATATGTCCCATGCCTCTACTTTAGAGCCGTTCAGTGCGCAAGCCAAAGATATGGCTATGCAGCCGCTTCCTGTGCCAATATCGAGAATGTGGAGAGGTTTTCTGCGTGCCGTATCTGAATAGTCTTGGCATATCCATTCAACCAATTCCTCTGTCTCCGGACGCGGAATAAGTACTCCGGGCGCTACATTGAAAACATGCCCATGAAAATCTGCCGTACCAAGAACATATTGTACCGGCTCACCGTGGGCAATGCGCTCTGCTATCTCTTCTAACTCGGCAATAGTTTTGCTGTCCAAGTGTTCGTCCTTGTCCATAATGACGTCTGTCATGGCAAGTCCGCAATGTTTTTCCAGCAATAAGAAGCATATTGCAGATGCCTCATTCTCGCCGTATATGTCGGTGAGATTCTTTTTCAATGTTCTGTAGATTCTCATGCACAATTTAGTTTGTATAGTTGTCTTCTTTTGAGGTTTGTTGCTGTCTGTATTGCGAAGGCGACATGCCGTAGGTCTCTTTAAAGCATTTGCTGAAATAGCGAGGTGTTCCGAATCCTATACGGTCTACAAGCTCCGCAACAGAGCACTCCTCTGATAGTAATATATATGCAGCTTTTTCCAAGCGTATTTTTCGTATGAATTCGGAAGGTTTTTGTCCTGTAAGATTCTGGAGCTTGCGGTAAAGGTTCATGCGACTCATACAGAGGTCTGAGCTGAATTGTTCCACACTATATTCCGTATTGTCAATGTTTTGTTCAACAATAGCAGTGGCGCGTAGGATAAACTCCTCGTCTTGCTTGGATATGTGGGGCACTTCCTTTCTGTCATCGTCCTTTTGCGTTTTGTCGTATTCCTGCGTCTTCTTTTCTTCTGACGCTGCATCAGGAGAGCTTTCTTCCTGCTTTTTTCGCCTTTTGTTCCGCTTATACAGACAGAGTGAGGCAACTGCGGCAAGCAAGAAAATATATATGGTATATGCCTGCCATGTCGCATACCACGGCTTCAGTCGGTAGATGATGATAAACTCAGTCTTTCCCGTTTTATTCCTGTTCCTGTCTGTCGCGTTGATTTCTATTTTACATTTTCCATAAGGAAGGTTGTGCAACACGATTCGGTTACTGCCGGAAGGCAGCGATGTCCATACTTTTTCCGCCCCTGTCCGGTATGCGAATTGGATGCTGTCGGCATGAAGAAAGTCAAAAGTAGATATATACAGTTCCACTTCATTATAGTTATGAGGAACTTCTATTTGTTGTGTGTGGAGTCCGACCATCCGCATTGTTCCATTGCTTTTGATTCCTGCCACTTTTATTTGGGGGATATGCGGCAACTGACAGTCTTGTCCGACAGTGGCAATCATGCAGAAAGCACCTATTCCCCCAAGACAAATGCTGTCGTTTTCAAGACGGATTGTATGGAAATAATCCATGTCAATGTGTGCATCGGAACTGTTGATGGTCTGTATGCCGCCTGTTTTCGGAGAGTATTCGCGCAGATATTTGTCTGATAGAATCCATATATTGCCGTACTTGTCTGATACGATGTTCTTTATTCCGTCACCGTTACTGTTTCCTGCCCATTCGTCTTCAATAAGTTGCAGCTTTCCTTTAGGCAGAAAGAATACATTTCCTTCGGATGTGGCTGTCCACACATTTCCGTCAGGTGCGATAGTGAGGGAGGTGAAGGTTGCGACATTATGATTTCTGGGAGTATCTATTCTTTGGAGTGTATGTTGTTTTTGGTCGAATCTGCACAGTCCGGCATTGTCGGCAATAAAATAGACAGAACCATTTCCGTCGCAGGATATTTCATTGACGCATCCTACGTTGTCCGCTATCTTTGCCAGTTTCATGTTGGCATAATCATAGCGGAACACCGCATTGACAGTTCCGATGTATAATGTTTGCCCGCCTTTGTCGTACAGCGTGTTTACTCTTTGCCCGGTATTGGCATTCTGTTCTTCTTCCCATACAATGCTTTCTCCCTCATTCCATACATGAAAGATTTGTGTCCCGTTGCAAGTCCAAATACCTTTATCCGCACTTTTTTTCTCCATACATTTTCCGAAAGCCAAAGGGGCGGGGGAGGCGCTTGTTCGGGTAAAAAACACCTTTCCTGTATATGAGTCGTACAAAGAAAGCTGGGTGCGTCCTTGCCAAATCCAATAATAGCGGAGATTTTCGCGCACAATCCTGTCCACCATAACCCTGTAGCCGATGGAGTCGGGCATGGTCCTGACCTCATCGCGGCGCATACGGTTGTTTTCCTGATATACAATGAATGTGTGTGGGGAAAATCCCGGAACCCAAATGTTTCCGAAACGGTCAGAGACTATATTATCAAGAATCTTTTTCCTTTCGGGTAGAAACATTCTTGTGTCTATGGCGGCAAGACTGTCTCCTTTCACTTCGTATGCGTAGAGATTGTCCATTGCGGCAGCCCACAATATATTTCTCGGCTTGTCGTACAGAATATTGAGAACCTGACTGCGAAAGTTTCCTTCTCCTTCACTGCCTACAGTGCAGGGTTGCCTGATAATTACACCATGACCTTTAGGGGTAAGTTTGTATTTGACAATACCTTGCCCCCATGTGGCAATCCACATACCTCCATGTCGGGTGTCAGGAACTATAAAATTCGGTCTGAGTTTGGAATCCCACTCCATAGTCACAAACTTTCGTCTTGTGGTGTCGAAACGCACGATACCTCCCGTACTTTGCACAGCAATCACTCCCGTGGCGGATGTCTCCGTGAAGTTTGTGACATTTACAGCTTTGCCATTCCATTCAGAGCGGAACACTTCAAATGTATTTCCATCAGGTGTATATCGGTAAATGTTTGTTCCACTTCCAATCCATATCGCACTGTCGGAGCTTGTAAACATACATCCCGTCCATGCGTCGTGCAGTTCGTTGCCTTCAATTCTGTTTATTGTATAATCTTTCTTGTCAAGTATATACGTGCCTTCTTTTGTCCCAAACCATATCCTCCCGTATTTGTCTTCCGTCATACAAGTGATGTCATTGTTTGCAAGCAATGACGGGGTGTGTCGGTCCGACCGGAACACTTCAATTCTGTAACCATCGTCACGGCACAGTCCGCCCCCTTCCGTTGCATACCACATATATCCTTCGGAATCTTGCAGAATGCGGTGTATGTTTGCTACAGGAAGCAATCTCTGGTTAGGCAATTCCTTGATGCCGAATATATACTGCTTGGGGAAAGCTGATGGCATACGGTTTCTTCCATGACATGTTCCGGCACTGTTGTCGGGCATCGGAATGAGCATTGTCAGAAGAAGGAATGCAATAAGATAAATGTGTTTATATCGTAGCATAGTTTGCTTGCTTGTCTTATTTCTCGACAAATATAGTAAATTTTGCTGTCATATAATCCATTTGCCTTTTTATCCTGCACTTTTCCTCTGTGAATGTCAGGTGTGGATGTGTGTGCTTGGAGACAGGTTCTCAGAAAGTGTCGTTCAGATAATACCAGCTTCTTGTCTGGAAGAAAGCCCTGTCTACATCTTCCTTTTGCAACAGCCGGAACATTGCCACATACTCTTCCACGTGCGGAATGTTCTGCTTGTACGAGTCATTGCTCACGATCTCATCAAGTTCTTTGTTATACGCGACTCTTCCGTTTATAAACAGGGCGCATACAGCCTTGTTGAGCGAATGGCAGATATGTGGGCTTCTGCTTTCCAATGAGTCGTACAGCCTGTATGAATGCGCAAAAGCAATAGCCGCCGAGTCGTCCATCTTTCTGTAGCGGTATATCATTGCTTTCACCATAGGAAACTGAGGGTCGTCCGGATACATCTTTTCTCCTTCGGTGGTCAGGGCGAAAGCGGTGTCAATGCTGTCATGAATGATTTCCGAGGATGTAATGGATGTAATGCTGTCATAGACAAGCATTGAGGATATATCCCTCTTCAATGCCATTTTGGCTGTTTTCTTTTGCTCGTCCGCATTTGTACAATGACAAAGCTGGGAACAAACCAATATTATGATAAGAAAGGATAGTAAATGTCTCATTTCAGTGTTGTTATTTCTGTATTGTCAGTTAAGTTGGTAGTGAAATCTGTCGATGCCAATAAAAGAGCATCTTTCCTCGCATGTTATTTCGCGGCTGTCGCTAATGATAAAGTCTAAAGAAGGGAGTTCCTTGCGATATAGCTCTGTGTGTTGTATGCTGTCCAGCTCTCTGTTATAACCGGCTGAGTCGCCCAACATTTGCAGGCTAACAGCTTTGTAATACGCATGGTTTATATTGGGTTTCTTTTTCAGTAAAGAGTCGTACATGGCATACGCACGATGAAACTCGGCATTGGCATGCTGCTTGTTGCCGAGATTGTAATATGCCATCCCCTTTATAAATGGCAGCCCAGGATAGTCTGTGTAAATACGTTCAGCAATGTTTGCCAATGCTATCCCCTTTTCGACATCTCCATGTGCCATTGCATAATCTATTTCTCTGTGTATGACAAATTCTACGCGCTCTTCTGTTTCCGACAATTTTTTCTCCTTGTCAGCCTCTTTATTGCAGAACATGATATATAATGCCAGCAATGCACCAAGACAAAAAAACGTTGCGATGGAATAATTGATGGAATAATTCCTTACCTTGTGTTTCTTGTGATTCTCCATATCTGATTTTGTTTTGTTACACATATTAGCTATGAGGTTAATCGTTTTGACAAAGATACAAAATATTGCCTGAGTCTTATCCCGCATTCGTGTATTATTCAAAAACAAACCTGTATCCGTAATCGGCATGATGGCAGGTCGAATGATATGTCCCGACTGTTTTCTGGTGTATTTTCCCGTCCGGAGTGATGTCGTATTGGGTTACAATAACATCTATGGGCAATACATGCAGTCTGGCATCTATACTCTTTTCATCTATAAACCCCTGCTTGACAAGAATGGACGATGCTGTCGATGATTCGTCTATGTACGCCTCCCATAAATCCCCTCGGCGTACGATGCGTTGCATGTCTATCACCGTCCCGTCTTTAGAGTAGGTGATGATGAGGTAGTCTGTATACATACATCCTTCTTTGGGCAAATCACAGAGCTTATGCAAGAAAACAGCAATGAAATCGTTGCGTTCCTGTTTAAAACACGGATGCCAAAGCAGGTTTCTCCTCTCACAATTGCAGTCGGCACTGTCGGGGATGAATGTTTTGGCATAACTGTATTCCAATTCCTTGTATGGTGTTTTGCTCTGCCACTCGTCTGGTATCTTGTCGCCTTCCAATGGGAGGAAAAGATTAACATAATCCTCAAACTCCACTTTTCTTACTATCCCGTCCTTTTGCACCACGGATTTTATCCATTGCTTTCCGATGGCCTTTTCCTTTATCTTCCCCTCTTTGGAAACCGTGAACTTCTTCTTTGTCATTGCATATATCAAATCCCCGTAGTCTCTCAGCTGTTCCTTGTTGAGCAGGTCGCCACATACCGATGTCATGCTTATATTGCGCGTGTCGCCTTCAATGCTGCATTCGTACAATCTGCCTGAGCGTCCAACCGACCTGTAGTCTGTCAGCTTCCCCTCTCGGGTATATGTAATTACCATATAGTCGCAGTATGACTCATATTCGTCCTCAAAGCAGTGCCTTTTTAGAAATACCGCGATAATGTCTCCTTTCTGTATCATGCTCCCAGCCTGCCAGAGGACGTCATCTTCCAGACAAAGGCAATTGGAATTTTTGGGGAGGAACGCCTCATATTTCTCTTTGTCTACCTGAGAGTCAAAAAATTTGTGTCCGAATGTGGCGGAATCAATCTTTTCTTTCCCGTATGTGGCAAATTCGTTCAGGAACGCTTGGAAAAGAGGTGTTGAGTCATTGCCTTGTGTGTGTGGAATAGCCCTGCTCTGAATTTTCAATGAGAAAAGAAAGAGAATGGTGCATACATATATTACGGTTGTTTTCATAATGTTCTGATTCTATTCTGTATAATTATCTGTATTGTTTTTTCTGTTTTGGATTTCTTCTTCTTTTCCCAAACTTCTATTTATTTTCTTGATGTCCTCCAAGTCGGTTTTTACAAACTTCTTGATGCCATTATACCGGTATTTTGATTTGTCGTTATTGTTGAGTATGATAGTGTCATTGACGATGGCGCATTTGTAGCTGACACTATCGTAGAAGTAGCTGTAATATTGCAACCACGGGTGATAGCCGTTCTCTTTTGCCTCCTCGCATGAATGTATGGACACGTCAATGTAGTTGCTGAAATAATCCTTGCCACGGGAGTCCAGCGCAAAGAATATGGAATCGGTGCGTATTTTCAGCTCTTTCATTGGCAATACGATGAATCCGGGATAATACCCTTCTCTTGCTTCGTCAAATTCATCACTTGTTCCCCAGAAATAGCCTTCCACTACGCTGTCTCCATCATAGCGTATCTCTATAATGTTGTCGTCCATTCTTGTGTTTTGCAGCTCATAATAATAGTAGTAGTACACAGAATGCGTGTATGCCTTTTCGTTGTCTGTTGCCTTCACGCTGTCCCTCGTTGCTTCCTGCTTTGGCGATGCGGCGGATGGTGCAGTAGGTTTTGCCTCCTTTTTAGTCTCAGAAATAGCAGCCTCCTTGTTTGTATGGTTGCATCCGATACAAATAAGAGCTATCAATATGTAACAATAGAACTTATTGGTTCTCATGATTGATTTCATTGCGCACATTAATTCTATTTGGTCTGGGAATTGTTTTTATATCGTTGCCTTACAAATCCGGGAATGCCACCGCAAGGTCTATTGTGGCTACGATGAAAGTATTTGTCTTCCATGCGTATCCCAGCGAATACATCTTTCCGTTGCGCACCATCTCGTACTCAGGGAAATGAAGGTATCTCCATTTCCTGTTTTTTGAACGCAAAATGAACATAGGGAGACGGCTGTTGTCTACCCAACGTGTGTATATCATATTCCCCTCTTTATCATGTAGCCGTAGTTCCATGCGGCCTTCCCCGTTTTCCAGCCATTTTAAGCGGTAGTACAAATATAATCCCTTATATTCTCCAATATAGCTGCGGTAGTACCATAGTGCCCCCTCTTCATTGATGTCTAACGACTTTATCGGGGAGTCTGTCAGCAGCGTGTCCAGATGAGTTAGCGTAATGGTCCTCTCGTCAAGCAGGTTCGCCGCATAGTCGTATGTCTTCTGGTTCCATTTGTTCTCTGACAGCTCATCGAAACTGATTTCTCCTTCCTCTCGGTATGCCATGAAACAGTTGTCAAGGAACTTGCACTGTCTGATGGAGTCATCCGCCAGCAGCATTTCTTCCACGCTTCCCGTTCCGTCCTTGTGCATTCTCAGCAGCGTATGATGTATTTCGTCCACGATATATATGCTGTCGTTGCGCATACACATCATGTCATATTCCGTCTCGTGTCCCTCTATCACGCGCCTGTAGAGCATCGTCCGCGTCTGGTTGAAACATGCCACCTGCAAGGGATTCTCGCCGACAAAGTACATAAGACTGTCCTCGTCCACCTCAAACCCGCAGAGAAACTGGGTACCATCTATTTCTTCTGAAGGAATGGAGTCTTGAACGTTGGAGACTGGAAATCTGAAATACCCGAACATGCTGTTGTCATATCCGTATTCTATGGTCTTCACACTGTCTTTCTTCTCCTCCTGTTTTGGCGGTGCGGCTGGTAAAATCCTCGTTTTTGTCTCCTTTTTAGTTTCAGAAATGACTGTTTCCTTGTTTGTATGGTTGCATCCGATACAAATAAGAGCTGTCAATATGGCACAATAGAAAGTGTTGGTTTTCATAATGTTTTAATTTTAGCTTAACACATATATTATATGCACAAAGATAAGACTTATTTTGCATAAACAGCAAAAAAGGAGTCATATATTACTTGTGATAGTAAAAATATGACTCCTCGACTTGTTTTTATAAAATAAAAGAGTGTCAGGTATTGATGGATTTTCTCATCCTATTTTCTATATACAGCCGGATACCCTTTTGCTTTTATCCAATAGCTCTTTAAATCGGACGTGCTGCTGACGGCTTTTCCGTGTGCATGGAAGAGTTTCCCGCCACCTTCGTGTAGTGCGGCATGTCCATCCCAAACCAAGACGTCTCCAATCTGTAGACTGTTGACAAAAGCCTCGTAGGATGTTTGATTTACGGAGATGCGGGTAAATCCAGATAGAACTGCTGAGGTGCTCCAACGTGGATCAATGTTGTACGCTGCCGAAACCAATCCGCTACAGTCTATGCCATTTCGGTTTATTACTTCTGAACTGAATATATACGGAGTACCATCAAATAGTTTCGCATTCGCCAATGCCTCAACCCCGTTTTTGGGGAAAATCTTAGTGGTAGGTAATGATGTTGCGTTGGGCAGCACATAGCCTAATCCGGTGATATAGCCTCCATGCCATCTTCCTATTCTGAATTGTTCTTCAGCTTCCGCTTTTGTAAAATAGCTTTTTAGACGAGACTCTTCTGATTCTTGACTTTCATTTTCATTTGTATTCCCACTCGTTGTTCCTCCAGTTGTTGTTCCTCCGGGTCTTCCACCTCCGGTAGTGCCTCCACCACCGCCTCCGCCGGTGTTTCCCGGATTGCTGCTGCTTCCGTCAGAGCCCCAGAGGTCGGAGGTGTCACTACCCCACGGATCAGAAATGTCGCTGCCCCATGAGTCAGGGTTGGATGAACTGCTTTGCGAACCCCAGATGACTACATCCGGTGGCACATATCCCAGTCCTTCCACATATCCTCCGGGCCATGTGCCGTTCTCGTAATCGTAGAACTCGTTCAGGGTATATGGGCTATTTATACTTCCTTTCGGTGAATTGCTGTTGCTCTGTGCGCTTGCCGCATAGCTTGCGGGCTTCGCGCTGCTGTATCTTTTAATTGTTGTCATAATAATTCTGTTTTTTCTTTTTTGGGGCTGGCAAGCCGGCTGCGCACACCAGCTTTCCCGCTCATGGTTTATATTTTGTTCTTGTTTTCTTTATAGTTGCCATAATAATCTTTATGGCGAGAATGGCTACCTTGAATATCCTAACAAGGATGGTTTTACTTATATATGTACAATGTGGAGGACTTCTTGTGTCTTGATATGTTCTACAATACTTGTTCATATCAGCTGATTTTTTCTTGTTCTTACCTTAAAAAGCGAGTTCTATTTATTCTGTTAAGTCCTCTTTTTCAAAAAGATAGTACAGGTTGCTGTGTCCTTTCATCATAATCTCCCTGACTTGTGCAGTAAGCACGGCATTTAGGTGGAAACCGTAATGACTGAACAATTCAATCACCTCCTCTTCTTGGCGGCATCGCACACATCCTTCTGTGTTCTCGTCTGTTGTGTACCAGCTTGTCAGCACATACTTGGAAGACAGTTGTGAGAGGTTCTCAATGGCTTTCAGTTCCATATCCTCAGGAATATAGGGCAGGACATCCTTGCAAATCACCAACTCAAAACCGCTCTCTATTTCCAAATCATCCGTCAAGTCAGCCTGACCGCATGGCTCGTCATCAGCTTTCAGCAGGTATTTGGACAGTTCCTCTGTATATGGATTTGCGTCATATCCTGCTGCGGCAGTTCCACACTCACGCAATGCTGCCACGTAAGCACCTGAACCGCATCCCATGTCCAGTACCGATTCTATTGCCACATATTTGTGGATGTGCATCACGGCATTGACGAACTGTTCCTCATACATGTATTTTCTGAACCCATTGTATTTCCATCCGCCATTCTGCATTATTTGCAGTTCTTGTCGCCCGTATATCAGATACTTGTCGATAGCCTTTACCAGTTCCTCCTTGTATGGACTCTCAAATTTTCTCGCAAACAGGTATTGTCTTTCTATCAGCATACGGAAATGACTGGCGCACAGGTTGGCAGGGCTGCTCCCGTTCTCATATTTCCACCTTATAAACCGGCAGTTGTTGGGCACGATTCCTTTTCCATTCGTCAAATTCACCAATACGGTAGCGATATAACTCTCCTCCGGTGCAAAAGTCATCCACATTCTTCTGTACAATGCCGGATGCTTGTCTGTATATTCCATCAAGTCAGTTACCGCCTTTCTGTTTATCGAGAACCATTGGGAATTGCCGTACAGGTGGTTGAAGAAGTCGGGAATCCGCCTCTTGATGGAGAGTTTTCTCTGAAAGTCAATCAGCTTTCTGACAAGACCGTATGATTTCTTTCCGTTCCTTATCCAGTCGTAGACATAGAAATATCTGAACCGTGTGAATGTGTTCCTTTCCCATCGCGGATGTGGCAGATGCACATATTGGATAAAGTTTGCCCCATTGTTCTTCTCGAAGAAATCGAGGAACTGTCCGAGAGAGCATACGGGGTAGTCCTGTCCGCTTATCAGATGGAAATATTCCGCATCGCATTGGCTCATGGCATCTCTCAACATGAACATCTCGCATCTCAGAATGCTGAATCCGCCCCAATGCACACTGAACTTGCGATATACAGCCTTTACTTGTTCCAAAGCTCTTAGCCTTTCCAACTCCATCTCTGTAAACCCGCTTTTCTTGTCTACATGGATAAACACATAGCAGTCTTTCAGGAAATATTCTACAAGATGGTACAAGTGTCCGAACTCTTTGTGCGCCATTATTAAAATTGCATGTTTCATTGTCTGTCTTCTTTTTTTAGTTTAACCATACTTTAGATGTTTATTTTACTGGATGATACAACTTGCCCGATACCACTTGTCCTGCCATTTCTTCTCTTGTGAATATCGGGCGATACCGCATGGTAGAGCATTCTGGATATTTCCTGTTGATATAGAACCTGTCAATATTGCCATAAGACACAAAATCATTCTTTCCGCCGAAGTCTGCGATACTGTACCCCGCATTATACAGACAGGTGGCAATCAACAGTTCGGAATGTGCCGAATGTCCGGCTTTCTGAAACTTGTCGATATATCTCAAAGCCCTGTTTGAGTATCTGCATATCGGATTGAATGCTTTCACGCATTTCTCCAACGGATACCCCACATTGTTGAATCTTTTCCACCAATACCAGTCGCCGTTATTCTGAGCATCATATTTCTCCACACACGAGCTTATGAAGTCATATCTTTTGCGGCGGAACGCATCCAAAAGCATATTCCACGAAGACGTGAATTCCACATCGTACTCAATAAACCAATAATGTGAGTATGAAGGATAATCCTTGTAAAACTTCAGTACCGGAAAATGACAGCTGCCCGGCAGCATCTCTTCCATGATTGACTCATAGCCTAAAGAATTGATGTCGTCCAAGTTGTAAATGCAGGCGTTTACGCTTTCCGGAATACGGTATGTTTCCCGCTTGTTGTCCGTGTTATATAGCAGGTATATGTCGTAAGTGTCCTCATGCAGCTCTTTTCTCAGCCGTTCATACTTCTTTAGTACGTGCTCATCGTAGAAATGTGTGACGAGCAATACCGCTTGCTTTACCATTCCGCTGTGATGCGCGCCATGCTCCGTGCCGGAAGGTATGGACGAATACACTTCTATTTGCTTTGACAGTCCGTATTTCCTGATGTAGTCGTGCATATACCTGAAATTCTCACATGTCCACGACTGTAAAGGACGGGTATGCCGCACAGCCACCTCGTCAATTATTGCCATATTGTGTCGTGGGTCTCCGACAAGTCGTGCCCAATGATATTCCACACCCCATCCTGTGGGATTCTCATTGAATGTACACAACACCTTTTTGAGTGCTTCGTGAGAGAAACATGGGAACATCATTTCCACGAAGTTCGTGTATCTCAGTTTGTATCTCTTGTCTTGCAATGTATGCCGGAATGAATAATAGGAGTCGGTCAATGCCGGCTGTGCTATCTTCAACTTGTATTTCTCCATTGCGGCAAACAAATCGGATATTTGTTTTGCTGTGGCGGATATGTCGTCATCGGCAAGCAAAAAATAATCGTATCGGTCTATATATTCAGGATGCAGCCTGAGATATTCGTACACCAGTCTCAGCTTGCGTCCTTTAGCTTGATAAATGAAACGGGTGTCTGCCTCGTATTGCGATGCCGAGTCGTCATATACCATCAGATGCAGGTCAAAATTGATGTCATCCTTGTCTTTTATCCATTCCCTGTGCAGACTGTCTTTCCCGACAGCTGCAATCACACAGTTATTCGTTTTCATTTTTATCCCTTCTTCTGAAATAGCGAATTCAAAAAAGCCGGATTCTTCTTTTCTTTCATGAAATGTCTTATAGTTCTCTTGATACCTCTTTCCAGTGGTGTTGTCGGTTTCCAGCCCAACATCTTTCTTGCAAGCTGTATGTCCGGTTTCCGCTTTTCCGGGTCATCCGAGGGCAACATGCTGTACATTACTTTGGAGTCAGAGCCGGTCAGTCTCATGATGGTCTGCGCCAAATCCTCTATTGCTGTTTCTTTCGGATTGCCGATATTGACAGGGCCTGTAAAATCTTCCGGGGTATCCATAATCCGCACCAGTCCTTTAATCAAGTCGCTGACATACATAAAGGAACGTGTCTGCTTGCCGTCTCCATAGATTGTGACTTCTTTCCCTTCCAATGCCTGCACAATGAAGTTCGACACCACACGGCCGTCATGAGGCGACATGCGCGGCCCGTATGTGTTGAATATTCTGACAATCTTGACCTCTGTTCCGTATTGCCTGTGGTAGTCCATGCAAAGACTTTCCGCACAGCGTTTCCCTTCGTCATAGCATGAGCGGAATCCGTTGGGATTGACATGCCCCCAGTAGCTCTCTGTCTGCGGATGTTCTTCCGGATTGCCGTACACCTCACTTGTTGAGGCCTGGACAAGCACACATTGGTTGCGCTGTGCCAGTTCCAGCAGGTTCATTGTCCCGATGACTGCCGTTTGGGTGGTGTAGACGGCATCTCTTTGATAATGGACAGGTGAGGCGGGACAAGCAAGATTGAATATTGCGGTAAGTCTCGTTTTTCTAAACCGATGTATTATATTATGATTGACAAACTTGAATTTCGGATTGTCCAACAGATGCTCTATGTTCTGCTCCCGTCCGGTGTACAGATTGTCGAGACATATCACATAGTATCCCTCTTTCAGCAGTCTTTCGCATAAATGTGAGCCGATGAATCCAGCTCCTCCGGCGACAAGGATTGAGTACGGTTTTCTTGTAATTTTCTTCATGAAATCTCTTCTTTGTAAATGCTTGGTAATTCTGTTGTCTTACAATTGCGGTTATATGCAATTGAATGATTCGTAAATCGTTGCGCACCCGATTTCCTTTATCACAATACAAAGTTATGGCATTTGCATACACAAGATTTTTCAGATGAAACTTTGTTCTGATTTTAACTGAAATAAAAGATACTTTTATTGTAACAGATTGATTTACAAAGAGAAATTTATGCAGCCTTAATTTGACTATTAACAGTTTCCTGACAAATCCGGGATGAATGTATGGGGCATCATCATATAATTCAACAGGCTCCTTTGCCGCATTACGACAAAGGAGCCTGCAATTATTCCGACCCAATTATTAAGGTTGAGACATGTCGGGCAATCTATTGTTCGAGGCCGGACACTTTATAAAATGATGTCCTCTATTTTATAATATCCGTTCTTCTCGCAAACCTTGACTTGGAAAGATGTGCTGAAAGTATCATTCGGACTGTATTTGTACGAAACGTTGAATGTGTCTTTTCCTGTCGCCTCGATTACAAGACTTTTGCACCAAAAGACATCAAAGTCGAAATTGTTTACCAGCAGGTCATAGCTGTCACTGCCACAATCTTCCTTGTTGAAATCGGCGGCTTCCTTGAACCTGACATTCAACTCCGGTGTGCAGTGTTGTTCTCTAAGCTCTTTCAAATCCTGTTCCATAGCGTAGTCCATCCTTGCATATATGCCGGTGTACTGTTGGTAGAAAGACTTTATGAATGTCTCCGCGTCACACTTGCTGGCTTTGCTCACAATCTCCTTGGATGCGGTTTTCTGCTGTAACAACGAATCTCCATACTGGAATCCTCCCCATTCCGGCACCACGTATGCGATACGTATCTTTCCTTGTCCCCCCCCTTCGTTGTGACCTTTAGGGGAATTTGTGTCCTTGACGCGTTCTCCTCATGACTGAATGACACACAATACCAGTCACCTTCTAATGTGTGCATTGCAGGCTCTTTGCCGTATATTCCGTATAGTCCTGTGCCCGCAAAAACGGGTCGCATCCGTACACCGTGGCTATACGTCTCCATTTTCTTCTCATTTCGGAAGTCAGGTATTCGTCTTCCAGTGAGGCGCGTTGTCCGCTGGTGTCATCATGCAACCATTTGTGATAAAAATCCGTGATTCTTTCTGTGGCAGATGGAACAGGGTGGTGCGTATCCGCTTTTTGTGCGTGAATATTCAGTATGACGCCAATCAGCAGGGTGAGGATAATGATTTTTTTCATTGCGTGTATTGATTCTATTTGGTATAAGAAATGTTTTTATATTGTTGCCTTATAAATCAGGGAATGCCACCGCAAGGTCTATGCAGGTTATGATAAAAGTATCTGTTTGCCATACATATCCTGACAAATATAGTTTATCATTGCGCACAATTTCATGGTCAGGGAAATGAAGATATCCCCATTCCCGCCTTTTATAGCATGTTACATTACCCGGAATTACGTTGTCGGGTATCCGACGTTTATATATGATGTTTCCCTCTTTATCGTGCAGCCTTAATTCCCAATTATATTTTCCGTCACTCAACCATTGTACACCTTTGTAAAGATATAATCCCTTATATTCTCCAAGATAGTTGTGGTAATACCATAGTGCCCCTTCTTCGTTGAGGTCTATAGACTTGATAGGGGCGTCTGTCAGCAGTGTGTCCAGATGAGTTAACGTAATGGTTCTCTCGTCAAGCAGGTTCGCCGCATAGTCGTATGTCTTCTGATTCCATTTGTTCTCTGACAGCTCGTCAAGGCTGATTTCTCCTTCCTCTCGGTATGCCATGAAACAGTTGTCAAGGAACTTGCACTGTCTGATGGAGTCATCCGCCAGCAGCATTTCTTCCACGCTTCCCGTTCCGTCCTTGTGCATTCTCAGCAGCGTATGATGTATTTCGTCCACGATATATATGCTGTCGTTGCGCATACACATCATGTCATATTCCGTCTCGTGTCCCTCTATCACGCGCCTGTAGAGCATCGTCCGCGCCTGATTGAAACATGCCACCTGCAAGGGATTCTCACCGACAAAGTACATAAGGCTGTCCTCGTCCACCTCAAATCCGCAGAGAAAAGAGCCAACATCTAAAGGAATGGAGTCTTGAGCATTGGAGACGGGAAACTTGATATATTTGACTATGTTGCTGTCGTACTCATATATTGTGGTTTTCACACTGTCTTTCGCTGCTTCCTGCTTTGGCGATGTGGCGGATGGTGCAGTAGGTTTTATCTCTTTTTTAGTCTCGGAAATAGCAGTTTCCTTGTTTGTATGGTTGCATCCTATACCAATGAGAGCTGTCAATATGGCACAATAGAAAGTGCTGGTTTTCATAATGTTCTGATTTTAGATTGGTCGTGAAGGATGGAATCGCCTGAGTCTTATCCCGTATCCATGTGTTATTCAAAAACAAACCTGTATCCGTAATCGGCAAGATGGCAGGTCGAATGATATGTCCCGACTGTTTTCTGGTGTATTTTCCCGTCCGGAGTGATGTCGTATTGGGTTACAATAACATCTATGGGCAATACATGCAGTCTGGCATCTATACTCTTTTCATCTATAAACCCCTGCTTGACAAGAATGGACGATGCTGTCGATGATTCGTCTATGTACGCCTCCCATAAATCCCCTCGGCGTACGATGCGTTGCATGTCTATCACCGTCCCGTCTTTAGAGTAGGTGATGATGAGGTAGTCTGTATACATACATCCTTCTTTGGGCAAATCACAGAGCTTATGCAAGAAAACAGCAATGAAATCGTTGCGTTCCTGTTTAAAACACGGATGCCAAAGCAGGTTTCTCCTCTCACAATTGCAGTCGGCACTGTCGGGGATGAATGTTTTGGCATAACTGTATTCCAATTCCTTGTATGGTGTTTTGCTCTGCCACTCGTCTGGTATCTTGTCGCCTTCCAATGGGAGGAAAAGATTAACATAATCCTCAAACTCCACTTTTCTTACTATCCCGTCCTTTTGCACCACGGATTTTATCCATTGCTTTCCGATGGCCTTTTCCTTTATCTTCCCCTCTTTGGAAACCGTGAACTTCTTCTTTGTCATTGCATATATCAAATCCCCGTAGTCTCTCAGCTGTTCCTTGTTGAGCAGGTCGCCACATACCGATGTCATGCTTATATTGCGCGTGTCGCCTTCAATGCTGCATTCGTACAATCTGCCTGAGCGTCCAACCGACCTGTAGTCTGTCAGCTTCCCCTCTCGGGTATATGTAATTACCATATAGTCGCAGTATGACTCATATTCGTCCTCAAAGCAGTGCCTTTTTAGAAATACCGCGATAATGTCTCCTTTCTGTATCATGCTCCCAGCCTGCCAGAGGACGTCATCTTCCAGACAAAGGCAATTGGAATTTTTGGGGAGGAACGCCTCATATTTCTCTTTGTCTACCTGAGAGTCAAAAAATTTGTGTCCGAATGTGGCGGAATCAATCTTTTCTTTCCCGTATGTGGCAAATTCGTTCAGGAACGCTTGGAAAAGAGGTGTTGAGTCATTGCCTTGTGTGTGTGGAATAGCCCTGCTCTGAATTTTCAATGAGAAAAGAAAGAGGATGGCGCATACATATATTACGGTTGTTTTCATAATAGTGGTTTTTATGTCGCAAATATAATCAATAGTTTTCTTGTCGCAAATCTTTCGAGCCTTTTTGTGGAAAGCAAATAGAAAAGAGTGCGCAAAATCGTTTTCATTTGCGCACTCCTTTCATGTAAAGAGGATTTATTTATTTGTCCTAATGCCTGTTACAATATATTTATAATCTTTCCCTACAATTACGGATGTATCTATTAGCAATCCGTTTTCATATAAAAACATATTATTTGGGCTCGTTCCATTGTCAGAATCTCGTGTCCCTGGATCATAATAATGAAATCCTTCGGAAGAACATCCTCCAACTATTATAACAAAATGGTCGCCTGCTTGGTCTGATTTGCCACTTCCCATAGATGTGCCTTCTTTATAATCAACTGAAACAATGACAGGGTGTTTTTGATTTAATTGACTCTCAATATAGGATATTCCTTCTGGGGCACTTGAGGTGGGAGTTGTGGCCCGTCCGTTTGAGTCATAATTTGCCATCGCTATTTCACCGTCATTGAGACTGCAATTAGCAGAAGCCAACATCTCCTGACATCTTCTAAAGCATCCGCGTGGTTCGTTGTCTTGGAAGGGTCTGAACTGAGAGACTGACAAGACATCTGCAACTGGATTTTTATTGGTTGTATTATTCCCACTTGTCGTTCCTCCGGGTCTTCCGCCTCCGGTAGTGCCTCCACCACCGCCTCCGCCGGTGTTTCCCGGATTGCTGCTGCTTCCGTCAGAACCCCAGAGGTCGGAGGTGTCACTACCCCACGGGTCAGAAATGTCGCTGCCCCATGAGTCAGGGTCGGATGAACTGCTTTGCGAACCCCAAATAACGGTGTCTGGCGGCACATATCCAAGTCCCTCCACATATCCTCCGGGCCATGCGCCGTTCTCGTAATCGTAGAACTCGGTTAGGGTGTATGGGTTGTCTATACTTCCTTTCGGTGAATTGCTGTTGCTTTGTGCGCTTGCCGCATAGCTTGCGGGCTTCGCGCTGTTGTATCTTTTAATTGTTGTCATAATAATTCTGTTTTTTCTTTTTGGGGGCTGGCAAGCCGGCTGCGCACACCGGCTTGCCCGCTCATGGTTCATACTCTGTTCTTATACTTCTTTATAGCCACCACAATAATCTTTATGGCGAGAAGAACGACTTTGATTTTTCTGCTCATTTTCATTCTTTTTGTTTCAACCAATTTTTGTGAGTGTTGTTTGTGGATGCCACCGTGTATGGCGGCGGACTTCTTGCTTGGTTGTTGGTTCTACTAATCCTGTTCATGTCAGCTGACTTCTTTATTGTGTTGATACGTATTCCTTATTATAATATAAGCGGCGGATATGCTCCTGCTTTCTCGGGGACTCATCCTCCAAATATGTGAGTTTTTTTGTTTTGTCATATATGTTGTGTTGTTTTGATTTCGATGCAAAGATATGATGAATAGTAACGCAAGATTTTTCATTTGAATATTTGTTCCGATTTTAATGTAAAAATCTGATTTTTAGTTTGTAAGTTGTTGATTTATAGTGAGAAAAATTTTCAGGATGTTTTGGGGAAATACTCGTGCTTGTGCTTTGGAATGTGGGTGTTGGCGGTTGTGGCAGTTGGTGCATGGCTGTCGAGGGTGGGGCAAACAAACAGTCTTTTTTGCATAGTACTATGACGGTGTGGTAGCCACATAAATATATTTGTTTGAGACACCGTTTTCAACAGGGCACTTATCATACTTTTTGCACACATTTTCGCGACTTGAAATGTTAAAATTCAAACCCTCGTAGAATCGCCTCAAAATGAACCGAACCTTACCTCGGTTGCAAAAACGCGATTCTACAGCGACTTCTAACCCTCAAAATTCAAGCGGATAAATAGAACAATCCACCCGACTAAAAGATATATAAATCCAACCCCAAACACACCTTTTTCGCCCAAAAGCCCACAAAAGTCCAAAATTGCAAGGTGCTGAAAATTTATTTCTAAGGCACACTGGTTTTTTTCGCGAGGCGCACAAAATTTATTTTCAAGGCGCACAAAATTTTCAAAGCCCTTTTTTCGGGCCAAAATCGGGCATTTTCCCGAATCACTTCCTCAAAAAGGCCGCAACCAACTTTCCCATGCTCCGAAAAACAAAAATGGATTTTGAACCCGAAAAATGACGGTTTTAAGCCCGGATTTTCATAACTCTCTGATTATCAGCACTCCCTATTTGGGTTTGAACTCTCCGTTTTTCATCAAAAACCGCCCTATTTTTGAAGAATAGCATTTTATTGATTATCAACAACTTATCTTTGCACTCCAAAATCTCAAATAACAATTGAAAACATTTTAGCCCTGAAATCTTAAAATCGTTCCGCCTGATTTTTGGGGGACTTATCATAATTTTATTATGTTACGGAGGTAGACAGATTCAAGAACAAAGAGAGACGGGATGGAGGGGTGGCAGGGCGAAAAACAGGATTGGCGATGACTTTTCCGCTACCGTACATTATGCGCTTTGGACACCACTTGGACGTGTCCGAAATGAGCGCGGGCATTTGTGTAAAACCGTAAATGATGGAAAACACACCCTCTTGCGGCTGTCAGCGGCTTGATTTTGAGAAAAATCGGGTGCGGAAGCCAACGGAGAATAATCAATCTTATTTCCGAACTCGCCTAAAAGATGTATCTTTGCAACATTATCAACAACATCAAGACATTATCAACAACAATGAGAGGACGTATAAGGACTGTGGCAGCGATACTGCTCACGGCATTTTCGACAATGACAATGGCACAAGGAACTAAACTTTTTACGATTGACGACCTCGTTCCCGGTGGGGCGACCTATCGCAATCTATACCCTGAGACTATGTATCTGGAGTGGTGGGGCGATGAATGTGTACAACTCGATATGGAGGAATGCTCCATTGTAGACAAGGCATCCGGCAAGAAGAAAACACTCTTCACGCTCGATGAGATAAATGATGTGGCAGGTGAGGAGACTTTCCTGTACCTCTACTATGCGCAGTTCCCTTATTCTGGCAGGACATTGGTGATGCTTTCCACTCCGGAGGAGCGTATGCTAATTGATTGGAAAGCGAAGAAAGTGGAGTGGAGACAGCCGATAGCCTCCGACGCGACAGGCATGGACTGGAACGCGGTTTCGAGAAACGCGGCATACGTAATCGACCACAATCTGTATGTCACCACTGCCGACGGGCAGGAAAAGGCTGTCAGCACCGACGGCTGTCATGACATAGTGTATGGCGAGAGCGTACACCGCGATGAGTTCGGCATCAGCAAAGGCACGTTCTGGAGTCCTAAAGGCAATCTGCTGGCATTCTACAGAATGGACCAAAGCATGGTGGCCGACTATCCTCAGGTGGACATAACCACCCGTTGCGCCTCGCTTGTCCCCGACAAATATCCGATGGCAGGAGAGGCAAGCCATAAGGTGACGGTGGGGATATACAATCCGGCTACGGGCGGCACGGTGTATCTGGATGCCGGTGACCCTACAGACAGGTATTTCACAAACATAGCATGGAGTCCGGACGAGAAGCAGATATATATGATTGAGCTGAACCGCGACCAGAATCATGCGCAGCTGGTGGTATATGATGCCGCTACAGGAAAGAAACTCGGTGTGCTGTTTGAGGAGAAGAACGAGAAGTATGTGGAGCCGATGAACCCTATACGCTTCTTGCCGTGGAACGAGAAACGTTTCATCTATCAGACACGTAAGGACGGATACAACCACATCTACTTGTATGAGCTTGGAAAGGGAACGGACTGCAAACTTGTGGCGCAGCTGACTAAGGGCGAGTACGAGGTGATTGACGTACTCGGATTTGACGAGGCGAAAAAGGCTGTTGTCTATACAAGCAACGAGGCTGACGTGATAGGAAAGTCGGTATGGACTGTCGGCATGAACGGCAGGCGCACGGCTCTTGGCTGCAAGGACGGATGGCATTACCCTGTGCTTGCGCCGTCGGGCAAGTATCTGTACGACAACTATTCGTCACCGTCTTTCGCCCGCCGTATAGACATTGTGCCGACTGCCGGCAGAAAGGCTCTGAACATTCTGGAAGCGCGCGAGCCGTGGGACGACTATAAGGTGCCGGAGATGAAGACTGGCACAATAAAGGCAGCGGACGGGGTGACAGACCTTTACTACCGTCTGGTGCTTCCGACCGACTTTGATCCGACAAAGAAATATCCGGCGGTGGTATATGTATATGGCGGTCCTCATGCCCACAACATCGATGCTTCCCGTCATTGGGGTGTGAGACCATTGGATATATGGATGGCACAGAACGGCTATGTCATGTTCTGTCTCGACAACCGGGGCAGCGAGCACCGTGGACTGGAGTTCGAGCAGGCTACATTCCGCCAGCTCGGAGTGGAGGAGATGAAAGACCAGATTAAGGGTGTGGAGTTCCTGAAATCGCTGCCATACGTTGATGGCGGCCGTCTTGGTGTGCATGGATGGAGCTATGGCGGTTATATGACCACCAGTCTGATGACCACTTATCCCGATGTGTTCAAGGTGGGTGTGGCAGGCGGCCCTGTCATCGACTGGAAATACTATGAAGTGATGTACGGTGAACGCTACATGGACACCCCTCAGGCCAATCCGGAGGGCTATGCCTCTACCAGTCTGATAGGCAAGGCGAAGAACCTGAAGGGCCGCCTGTTGATTATATATGGCGGAAACGACCCTACTTGTGTGCCGCAGCACACGTTGTCGTTTATCCGCGCGAGCATTGACGCGGGCACACATCCCGACCTGTTCACTTATCCGGGCGACGGACACAACATGTTCGGAACAGACCGTGTGCATCTTGAAGAGCATATATCGAGATACTTTGACGATTTCCTGAAATAGGACTGTCAAGGCGGAGAAGCCGGACAAGAACGGAGGAATATTTTATATGATGTCGTATGGTATGGAAGAAAAGACCGATTAATTATTAAAACACAAAGATATGAGACTATTATTATTGGGCAGTGGCGGCAGAGAACATGCGCTTGCCTGGAAAATTGCGCAGAGCGAAAAAGTGGAGAAACTTTTTGTGGCTCCGGGAAATGCGGGCACATGCCGTATTTCCGCTAACGACAGGACAAACGGACATGAGTTTGCCGAGACGGAGAATGTGCCTGTCAAGGCCGATGACTTTGAGAGTATCAAGGCTTTCGTGGTGGAGAACCGTATAGACATGGTCGTTGTAGGCCCGGAAGATCCATTGGTAAAAGGTATCTACGACTACTTCAAGAACGATGAGGCTTTGAAGGACATCCCGGTGATAGGCCCGTCGAAACAGGGCGCGGTGCTTGAAGGAAGCAAGGAATTCGCAAAGGGATTCATGCAGCGTCATAATATCCCGACAGCGGCATACCGCGCTTTCAACGGAACGAACATCGAGGAGGGACTCCGCTTCCTTGAAACGCTGAAAGCTCCTTATGTACTGAAGGCTGACGGATTGTGCGCCGGAAAGGGTGTGCTGATTGTGCCTACGCTGGAAGAGGCAAAGAAAGAGTTCAAGGAAATGCTCGGAGGAATGTTTGGCAATGCAAGTGCCACAGTCGTCATCGAGGAGTTCCTGAGCGGAATAGAGTGCTCTGTGTTTGTACTGACTGACGGAAAGAACTATAAGATTCTGCCAGAGGCAAAGGATTACAAGCGTATCGGAGAAGGCGATACAGGACTCAATACCGGCGGTATGGGCAGCGTGTCTCCGGTTCCGTTTGCCGACAAGGAATGGATGAGGAAGGTGGAAGAGCGTATTATCCGTCCTACTGTGGAGGGACTTGCAGAGGAAGGCATTGAGTACAAAGGCTTCATCTTCTTCGGACTTATCAATGTAGATGCGGACTATTCTTGTGCGAAGGCTGGCGACCCGATGGTGATTGAGTATAACGTGCGTATGGGCGACCCTGAGACGGAAACTGTGATGTTGCGCCTGAAGAGCGATATTGTGGACTTGTTCGAGGGTGTTGCCGAGGGAAATCTCGATGAACGCAGTCTGGAAATAGACGACCGTTCCGCTGTCTGTGTCATGCTTGTTTCCGGCGGCTATCCTGAATCGTATGGCAAGGGCTACCCTATAAGCGGCATAGAGAACGTGGAGGGAAGCATCGTGTTCCATGCGGGCACGGCTGAGAAAGACGGACAGGTGGTGACAAGCGGAGGACGAGTGATTGCCGTCAGCTCTTACGGAAAGGATAAGGCCGAGGCACTTGCCAAGTCGTTCAGCGAAGCCCAGAAAATTGATTTTGAGAAGAAATATTTCCGTTCTGATATAGGACGGGATTTGTAAATAAGTGTCTGACAGAAAGAGGTTGTAAGGCGGCTCTGTGGATGCTGGCTGTATGGGAATGGCCGGCGCACCGCCTTGCAACCTCTTTCTTGTGAATCCATAACATCGGTTTGTACATGAAGATAATCACAACAGGCAAGTTTACACTGCCGGTAGTCAGTATCGCCGCCTTTATATTATGGTGGTTCGGTGGCAGTGAGACAGCAAATCTATATCATAACGCGTGTGGCAGGGCAGAACTTTCAGTCTCCGATTATGGGCTGTGGGCTTGCCTGCCTGTCGAATGGCTGGACGGGCCTGCCGGTCTTGTGGCCGGGTTGGTCTTTGCCACATTGGCAGTCTATCTGATGGCAGAGCTGAACAATGCCAATGTGCTGCTTCGTGTCAGTTCCAGAATGTTGAGCAGCCTGCTTGCCGTGATGCTGACAGCCTGTGTGTTCCTGCATGTCATGCAGCCGGCTCACATAATCATGCTGATGGCAATGCTGTCGTATTTCACGCTCTTTGCCACTTATCAGAACGGCAATCCGAGGATAACGTTCCTCACCTATATGTATGTGTCGCTGGCATCGCTGGTGTTCCCTAAGTTGTTGTTGGTTGTACCGTTCTATTGGCTTGCCCAAGCCCATTTCCGCTCACTGTCGCTGCGGTGCTTCTGCGCCTCGCTGGTGGGGGTGTGCCTGCCCTATTGGTTGTATGCCGGTTGTGCGGTTTGTATGGACAGTCTTGCAGTTTTTCTTGAGCATGTGGGCGGTGTTGTCCGGTTTGAATGGGGCGACTACACATCTGTGTCGTTGCAGCGCATGTGTCTGGCAGGCTATTCTTTGCTGCTTTTCTTGGCAGGAACGTTTGATTTCTATTTGAAAAGCTATTTGGACAAGACCCGCACGAGGATATTATATAATGTGGTAATCCTGTTTGGAGTTGTCGGATTCTTGTTCCTGATATGGCAGATTGATTATTTTGACACGCTGTTTCCGCTTGCTTTACTTCCGACAGTCGTTGTGGCAGGACACCACATTGTATTGTCCGACTCAAAGTTCATGCGGATATATACAGCCGTGATTCTTGTGCTGGCATTGGCATTGGTGGTGCTGGGAGTGTCATAGGCAGTATGTGCGTGTGCATACTTGATATGCGTGTACTCTCAATATGATGGCAGCTCAGAGTAGAGTTTACAGCCTGAAAATATCAAATGTTGGTCTTTTCTTTTGGATTTGTCTTTCTGCCGATTGACATTTTGTCAGTTGGGACAGACGGACTGTTTTTAACATATTGGGGAGTTTTGGGAGGCAGTCGTCATCTGGTTTTTGTACGGCTTGTAGTTAAGTGTTTGATAATCAACTGGATACTATTTTGCTGAAAAGTCGCAGTTTTTAATCAAAAACTAAGGGCTGAGTATAAAATAGGGAATGCTGATAATCAGCGAGTTATGAAAATTCGCGCTTGAAATCATCATTTTCTGCCGTCAAAATCCATTTTGGTTTTTCGGAGCATTGAAAAGCCGGTTGCGATTCTTTCGAGGGGATGATTTGGGAAAACACCCGATTTTGACCCGAAAAACGGGCTTTGAAAATTTTGTGCGCCTTGAAAATAAATTTTGTTCACCTTGCGCAAAAAATCAGTGTGCCTTGGAAATAAATTTTCAGCACCTTGCAATTTTGAGTTTTGTTGGGCTTTTGGATGGAAAAGGTGTGTTTTGGGTTGAAATTTTATGTCTTTTAGTCGGTCGGATTGTTCTGTTTGTCTGCTCGGTTTTCGAGATTTGAAAACCTCTGTAGAATCGCGTTTTTGCAACCTCGGCAAGGTTCGGTTCATTTTGAGGCGATTCTACGGAGTTTGGTTTTAACATATCAAATTGTCAGAAAATTCAATATTTCGCTAATATTTTCAACAGGCTCCTCCGTCGCAAAGCGACACCTTACCTAACTTAGGGGAGGAACTTGGTTATCATGTTTGCGGAGAAAATAACAGATTGATTGACAAGGTATACAGCTCCTCCCATAAGTTAGGAGAGGTGTCACGAAGTGACGGAGGAGTCTGTCAGAATACATCAAAGAACATACTTACAAAAAGTCAAATATCCTGTCAGAACATATCAAAAAAGCTTGCGTACAAGAAAGTCAAATAGTCTGCCGGATTTACCAGCAAGACATTGCCTGCATCAAGACTGGACTCTATAAAAACAAGGTAAATCACTCGAAATACCAGAAAATCCAAAGCTAATGCGTACATCATCCTGCCCAATCTCATGCTTTCATAATCCCGACATACACAGCCATAAAATCCCATGCAAACAAAAACGGATGAAACTTGTCACAAGCTTCATCCGTTTGATTTTAATGCTTTACTAATTTTCGTCTTCTCATTTCAAGATAGAAATGTTGCTAACTATAGCCGCTACGGCTACCATTGTAGCAATTGCAATTGTCATTGTTCCCATAATCAATCTTTTTTACCTTTTGGCTAATAAGGGGATGTTGTCCCTTTCTTATCCGTTGTTAATACTTATTGTTGTTCCTGTTTTTATGTTTGTCTAATACAATCTTTTTACCTCAAAATCATCATTATTGAGTTTATATGTTGTATTCACCTATCCTAAATTATCTTTTACCTATTAAATCATTGACATCACTGCCAAAATGTTAGTATCCCGAAAAAATCTTTTACCTTTACCTAATACCGGACAGGAGTGTCTTGCTCCTGAACCTAAATACTTCCTTAACCTTTTTTTTAAGACGCTGCAAAGGTATTGAGAGTGCGTCACTCGTGCAATAAAAAAGGAACGTTTTGTCGTAAAAATATATGATTTATTGATTTATGTCATCTATTGTGTTCGCACACAGTACGTTTTTGTGCTTTTTTTATAAAAATCCATTTTGCCGCATATACTTTGCGCTTATAGGCGGCAGACGCTTTGAAAATCTCTCTCGCTGGCTATGCCGTACTTTGTCTTTTGCCGCTTTCGATGGAAAAATCAAAATGTAAATCATATATTGCTTTGTCAGGCTTTTCTGTCAGAATATAAATTTCCCCCGTGGAATCCGTATGTCTGCTTTGGTCATGCGAGAGAAAAAGTGACAAAGTGGCACGAATGACGCAATAAATGACATGCGCGAAGAGACAGCGTGTCAGATTTGCGCTGTTAGGAGGAATGCCGACATTTTTGGTATGTATTTTGTTTAAGGAATTTGTGCGGGGCGGACGATGCGGCTTCCTACATTGAGGCACGGCTCTTCCCGCCGAGAATATACATTATAAGAATAAACAATAAATTAAATAAGTAGAACGACTATGAACATTAAACCATTAGCAGACAGAGTGCTTATTCTTCCGGCTCCGGCAGAAGAGAAGACAATAGGAGGTATTATTATCCCTGACACAGCCAAAGAAAAACCTCTTCAGGGCGAGATTGTGGCAGTTGGCAACGGCACTAAGGATGAGGAAATGATTCTGAAGGCAGGTGACAAGGTGTTGTATGGAAAATATGCAGGCACTGAGCTTGAGCATGAAGGAACAAAATACCTGATTATGCGCCAGAGCGACGTGCTGGCTGTCTTGGCTTGATAGAATGCAGAACCACTTTAATGATAAAATTAAGTTTAGAATATTATGGCAAAAGATTTGAAATTCAATATAGAAGCACGTGAGCAGTTGAAGCAGGGTGTTGACCAGTTGGCAAATGCAGTGAAAGTGACACTTGGCCCTAAGGGCAGAAACGTGATTATCGAGAAAAAATTTGGCGCGCCACACATCACAAAGGACGGTGTGACAGTGGCAAAGGAAATCGAGCTTGCTGACCCGTTCCAGAATACAGGCGCACAGCTTGTGAAGAGCGTGGCAAGCAAGACAGGCGATGACGCCGGTGACGGAACAACTACTGCCACTGTACTTGCACAGAGCATTTGCGGTGTGGGCTTGAAGAATGTGGCTGCCGGAGCCAATCCGATGGATTTGAAGCGCGGTATCGACAAGGCTGTCGCTAAGGTTGTCGCTCATATTAAGGAGCAGAGCGAGCAGGTCGGCGACAATTATGACAAGATTGAGCAGGTGGCAACTGTCAGCGCGAACAACGATCAGGAGATTGGAAAGCTGATAGCTGATGCCATGAAGAAAGTGTCGAAGGATGGTGTCATCACTATCGAGGAGGCAAAAGGACGCGACACTACAATCGGTGTGGTTGAAGGTATGCAGTTCGACCGTGGATACCTCTCTCCGTATTTCGTGACGGATACAGAAAAGATGGAGTGTGTGATGGACAGCCCGCTCATCCTTATCTACGACAAGAAAATCTCTAATCTGAAAGAGTTCCTTCCTATACTCGAACCTGCTGTGCAGACAGGACGTCCGCTTCTCGTAATTGCTGAGGATATAGACAGCGAGGCTCTTACTACACTTGTAGTGAACCGCCTGCGCTCCCAGCTCAAGATTTGTGCTGTGAAAGCTCCTGGATTCGGCGACCGTCGCAAGGCAATGCTTGAGGATATTGCCATCCTTACAGGCGGTGTCGTTATCAGTGAGGAGAAAGGTCTCAAACTTGAGCAGGCTACAGTGGAAATGCTTGGAAGCTGCGAGAAGGTGACTATTTCTAAGGATAATACGACTATTGTAGGCGGCAAGGGTGAGAAGCAGAACATTCAGGACCGTGTCAACCAGATTAAGGCTGAGATAAAGAACACAACTTCTGACTACGACAAAGAGAAGTTGCAGGAGCGTCTTGCAAAACTTTCAGGCGGTGTTGCCGTACTATATGTAGGCGCAGCCAGTGAGGTGGAGATGAAGGAGAAGAAAGACCGTGTCGATGACGCTCTTTGCGCAACCCGCGCAGCCATTGAGGAAGGTACAATCCCTGGCGGAGGTGTCGCTCTTATCCGCGCTATTGAAGCTTTGGAAGGAATGGAAGGCGACAATGCTGACGAGACAACCGGTATCAATATCATCAAGCGTGCGATAGAAGAACCTCTTCGTCAGATTGTGGAGAATGCCGGAATGGAAGGTTCTGTCGTAGTGCAGAAAGTGCGTGAGGGCAAGGGCGATTTCGGATACAATGCCCGTAAGGACGCATACGAGAATATGCGTGAGAGCGGTATCATCGACCCGGCGAAAGTGACTCGCGTAGCTCTTGAAAACGCAGCGTCTATCGCAGGCATGTTCCTCACCACAGAATGTGTGATATGCGATAAGAAAGAGGACAAACCGGAAATGCCTGCGCCAGGCATGGGCGGCATGGGCGGTATGATGTAATATCCTGACGCAATATTATTTATACAAATAAAGGACAACATATTGAGGAGCTTCTTGTGGCTGGTCCGCAAGAAGCTTTTCTTTGTAATCTATATATTGCAACAGTGCATAAATGCTTTTGCAAAGGCGGAAAAATATCGCGATTTTGCAAAAAAAATAGGAAAAAGCGTTTGTGTCTGTATGCGGTTACAAAACAAAATTATTAACTTTGTAGCACACTGCGGTGTGAGTCGTGCCAACCACAATGTATGAAAGCTGCTCAGAGCCATGCTTGTGCTCTCGCTTTGTTCATACTCGACAGTGTTGGTATATGAATTTTAAGGCGAAAAAGAAATATCTAACAAAAATATAATCACTACTAATTTTAATAAGATTATGGCAAATTTAGATTTGAGCAAGTACGGAATCACAGGTGTTACTGAGATTCTTCACAACCCTTCTTACGAGGTTCTTTTTGAGGAGGAAACAAAGGCTGGTCTCGAAGGATACGAGAAAGGTCAGGTTACAGAACTTGGTGCTGTTAATGTGATGACTGGTATCTACACAGGTCGTTCTCCTAAGGACAAGTTTATCGTAATGGACGAAAACTCAAAGGACACTGTATGGTGGACTTCTGATGAATATAAGAATGACAACAAACCTGCTTCAGAAGAGGCATGGGCTGCTGTAAAGGAAATCGCAAAGAAAGAGCTTTCAAACAAGAAGCTGTATGTAGTTGATGGTTTCTGTGGTGCAAACAAAGACACTCGTATGGCTGTACGTTTCATCATGGAAGTGGCATGGCAGGCTCATTTCGTTACAAACATGTTCATCCGTCCTTCAGAGGAAGAACTTGCTAACTTTGAGCCGGACTTCATCGTTTACAACGCATCTAAGGCAAAGGTTGAGAACTACAAGGAACTCGGTCTTAACTCTGAGACTGCTGTTGTATTCAACATCACAAGCCGCGAGCAGGTTATCATCAACACATGGTATGGCGGTGAGATGAAGAAGGGTATGTTCTCAATGATGAACTACTATCTCCCATTGAAGGGTATCGCATCAATGCACTGCTCTGCTAATACAAACGAGAAGGGTGAGACTGCAATCTTCTTCGGTCTTTCTGGTACTGGTAAGACAACTCTTTCTACTGACCCTAAGCGTCAGCTTATCGGTGACGACGAGCACGGATGGGACGACAACGGTGTCTTCAACTTTGAGGGTGGTTGCTATGCTAAGGTTATCAAGCTTGACAAAGAGTCTGAGCCGGATATCTACAACGCTATCAAGCGCAACGCTCTCCTTGAGAACGTTACAGTGGCAGAGGATGGAACAATCGACTTCGATGACAAGAGCGTGACAGAGAACACTCGTGTCTCTTATCCTATCAACCACATCGCAAACATCGTTAAGCCTATTTCTGCTGCTCCGGCTGCACAGAATGTAATCTTCCTTTCTGCTGATGCATTCGGTGTGCTTCCTCCGGTTTCTATCCTTACTCCTGAGCAGACTAAGTACTACTTCCTCTCTGGTTTCACAGCTAAGCTTGCTGGTACAGAGCGTGGTATTACAGAGCCTACTCCAACATTCTCTGCTTGCTTCGGTCAGGCATTCCTTGAGCTTCACCCTACAAAGTATGCTGAGGAACTCGTGAAGAAGATGGAGAAGAGCGGTGCTAAGGCATATCTCGTAAACACTGGATGGAACGGAACAGGCAAGCGTATCTCTATCCGTGACACTCGTGGTATCATCGACGCTATCCTTGATGGCAGCATCAAGACTGCTCCTACAAAGAACATCCCAATGTTCAACTTCGAGGTTCCGACAGAGCTTCCAGGTGTTGATCCTAAGATTCTTGACCCACGCGATACATACGCTGACGCTGCACAGTGGGAAGAGAAAGCTAAAGACCTTGCTGCTCGTTTCCAGAAGAACTTCGTTAAGTATTGCGGAAATGAGGCTGGAAAGGCTCTCGTAGCTGCTGGTCCTCAGCTCTAATGCTTTGAATAAAGTTGGTCATTATTTGACCGCTTTTCATATAGAACGGCATCCTGTTACAACGGATGCCGTTTTTTTTATCGTATTGATAATGATGGTTCTATAAACTTATTGTGTATATTGGAGGATTTTTAGATAAAAGGAATAAAATATAAGGAAAAAAGACTTATATTTGCAGGCGAGAGATGAAAAAAAGTAACTTTGGCTACCATGTTACATGCGTGTTACCTTCCTTTTGTTTCTGTGGTGCGCCACAGTGGGGGATTGGATAGTTGCTGAGGGAAAAATGGGTATTCAAAAATCTATAATTTTACAAATAACACAATCGTTATGCGGATAAACAAATTTATGCTGGCGGCATCCGCTGCAACGTTTTCTTTGTTTTCGTGTATAAACAATGACTATGATTTGTCGGATATTGATACGACAGTAGGGGTAAATGTGAATGTGACAATTCCTGTACAGATGGATGAGATTACTCTTCATAGTGTGCTTGACCTTGAGGAGGGAAGTCAGATTAAAGAGTTTAATGGGGAGTATGCCGTTATAGAAGACGGCACATTTGAATCGGATAAAATCAATATCCCTTCATTTGTGATAAAGAAACCTGTGGTCGATCCTATTAATGATAAGATTCATTCCAATTTGAAACCTGAACTGATTGAGGGCATTATTGAGACTATTCGTCCTGATGACGTTGTGTATGAGTTTGATTTGTCTACAACGGACAGCACTGATGTTCATTTTGAGACCGATGATGTGGATGAGTCTATTGTGGACATCGATAAGATTGATTTCTGTACAAAAACCGGGGATTTTGTCGAGCTGAAACTCTCTCTTCACTTTGCCGGGCTTGAGCTTTTTGCAAAAGATTTCAAGATTGAGGGACTTGAAATACAGCTTCCTAAAGGACTCAAGGTTGTTAATTTGAAAAATGGCGCAGATTATAATATGACGACAGGTATACTTGAGTATCCTATGGAAGCTTCTAATGGCAACACTGAGGAAGTGATACTTAATCTTGCAGGTATTGACAATACAGAAGGAGTTATTTCATTGGTTAAAGATGAAATAACAGGCAAGCAAGAGTTTAGTTTTACCAGTAAATGTCGGGTGTATAAAGGATTTGTAAGAGTATATGGTGAGAACTTGAGAGATGACATTGATCATGGTTTGCTGGAGACACTGCAAACCATTGACTATACCTGCAACATCAACTTTAATAGTGATATTGAGGTGGAGGATTTTAGTGGAAAGATTCAGTATGAGTTGGAAGGTATTGATGTAGATCCTGTAAGTATGAAAGATATTCCTGATGTATTGAACCAGACTGGAACAAATATCGCATTGACAAATCCTCAGATATACATACAGCTCAACAATCCTCTTTATGAAGATTATAAGGTTTATGCAACTACAGGACTGGAGCTTGTCCCTCATCATGAGAATGAGAGCGGGGCAAAAGTTTTCCCGTCATCTGAAATAAAGGTGGATGCTCCGATGAACCAGTTCTGCTTGTCTCCGATGGATCCAAAGAAATACTATAATAGTGTTGGTGCCGGTGACGATTTGATTCAGATTAATTTTAGTGAAGCGGAATGGGCTTCTTACGCAAATTTGGGCAATATATTGGAAGGCGAGCAGTTGCCGCAGTCTATTGACATTAATGTAGTTGACCCTAAAATACCGGTACAGACAGTGACAAACTTCCGTTTGGGACAAGATATAGATCCGGTAGTAGGTACTTATGTATTCTATGCTCCGCTTGCTTTGACAGACGATTCTCATATTGCTTATACCGACACTATTGACGGCTGGAATGATGAGGATATAGACGCTCTTACCATTGATGAGTTGACGGTTAATGCTCTTGTGAAGTCAGATGTTCCTCTTGCACTGAATCTTGAGGCATATCCTATAGATAAGGACGGAAAGAAGATAGACAATGTAAAAGGAGAGGCTATAGTTCCTGCAAATGCGGTTAATGAGCCTTTGGTCGTGAATATAAAAGGAAATATCAAGCATCTTGATGGAATTATACTTAAAGCTGTGGTGAATGTGGCTGAGGAAAACACAGAGTCTCTGAAGCCGGGACAGCATATCGGACTCTCAGAGCTTAAAGTAAAAGTGTCAGGTAATTATATCAAGGAACTCTAACAAATGTATTTATAATTATGAAATTCAATATAAAATCTACAATAGCTCTTTCTGCGTTGATGATGGCAGCTCCTGTAGCTGTGGCGCAGAATACAAATTCCGGATATTTTACGGATGGTTATCTCTATCGTCATGAACTGAATCCGGCTTTGGGCAACAACCAGAACTATGTGGCTATGCCTGCTCTCGGTAACTTCAATGTGGCTTTAAGGGGAAATCTTGCGCTTAGTGATGTTCTTTATAATGTAAACGGTAAGACGACCACATTCCTTAATCCGAATGTAAGTGCTGGTGAGTTTCTTGATAATATAGGCGACAAGAACCGTATAGGTCTTGATTTGAAACTTGAAATATTGTCTGCCGGATTCAAGGCATGGGGCGGATACAATACAATCGGTATCAATGTACGCTCGAATCTCAATACTGTTCTTCCTGGTGAGATATTCCGCCTTGCAAAGGAAGGTGTCCAGAATAAGACATACGATATCAAGGATTTCAGCACTCATGCTGATGCATACGTAGAATTGGCATTGGGGCATTCCCGTCAGATAAACAAGCAATGGCGCGTTGGTGGAACGCTCAAATTCCTTCTTGGAGGTGCAAATGTTGATGCGAACTTCAATAAGGCACAGCTTACTCTTGGAGAGGATGCGTGGACAGCCGTTACCAATGCGGAGATTCAGACAAGCATTAAGGGATTCACTTATATCGAGGAAACGAAGATGAGAGGTCCAGAGAATGACCAGACACCGCATACTTATGTGAATGATATGGATGTGGATGGTGCAGGACTTAACGGATTTGGTCTGGCTGTAGACCTCGGTGCCGAGTTCAAGCTTAATGATGATTGGAAGTTTAGTGCAGCCATTCTTGACTTGGGTTTCATTAATTGGAACAATAATGTGCTGGCTACCACCAATGGCGACAAATATTTCACGACCAATAATTACACGTTCAATGCTGATGACGATGCGCCAAACAGTTTTGACAACGAACTTGACCGTCTGACAGAAGGATTGAGTGAACTTTATGAATTGAGGGATGAAGGCGATCAGGGCAGCCGTACAAAGATGTTGGGCGCAACCTTGAATCTTGGTGCGGAATATACATTCCCTTACTACAAGAAACTCACTTTTGGCTTGTTGAACAGTACGCGTATTCAAGGCAAATACAGTTGGACGGAGTTCCGTCTTTCTGCCAATGTGGCTCCTGTAAAGAGCTTCTCTGCCGGCATGAACTTTGCGGCAGGTACGTATGGTTGTGCCTTCGGATGGGTTTTGAACTATCATCCTAACGGTTTCAATCTGTTCCTCGGCATGGACCGCACAATGGGCAGTCTTGCAAAGCAGGGAATACCACTTTCTACTAATGCGAGTGTGAACTTAGGTATCAACTTCCCGTTCTAAATGATTGTTTGTTTATAAAGCATAGCCCTTTTGCCTGCAAAAGGGTATATTGATTAACGAGGCTCACGGCATTCATGCTTGTGAGCCTCGCTTTGTTTTGTTATTCCGTTTTTGACTCCTTGAGAAAATCCAGTATAGCCGTATAATTTGGCTCTACCGTGATTTCCGGAACAAGCTGTGAGTAGGTTACTTTTCCTTCTGGAGATATGATAACTACAGCCCTTGCAAGCAGTCCGCGCATAGGACCGTCTGCAATCATTACTCCGTAGTCCTCGCCAAAAGTATTTCCGCGTCGGAAGCATGACAGTGGAATGACGTTCTCAATTCCATTTGCCGTGCAGAATCTTTTCTGGGCGAAAGGCAGGTCGCAAGAGATGCAAAGTGTGATTACATTGCGGAACTCGGTAGTCATCTGATTGAACTTGCGCACACTCATTGCGCATACATCAGTGTCAAGGCTTGGAAAGATATTGAGCAGCAGCGTTTTTCCATATACGTCTGAGCGTGTAAATTCCGACAAGTCGCTGCGTGTCAGTTGAAATTCCGGGGCTTTCATTCCCGGAGCAAGAAATCTTCCTATAAGCTGAATTGGGTTCTCCTTGAAGTTTGTACTCATAAGCTTGCATTTTAGTGGTTATCTTTATGTTTCTGATAACAATGCCTGCCGTCATTTTGTTCAGTCCTTCAAGTCCAATTTTTTTATTTCTCCTTTTTCTTTTTAAGGTAGTACAGGCATTCTTTCAGAATCTTTGCCCCTGTCAGCCGGAGTATGGCAAGATAAAGGACGGCGGCTGTCAGCACACGTGTAACAAGCAGCAAGTATATGTTCGATATGGCGGCTGTCAGAAAATAAGTCGTTGCCATTGTGGCGGTTGCGATGAGAAGGAACGGCGCGATGTCTTTTATGACGGCGAAAGGACTGAGATGTATCTCGCGCCACAGGAAATAATGCCATATACCGACCCATGTCACGCAAATGACAATATAGGCATTCACCATCAGGTGTATTCCTGATATATTCCAGACAGACAAACCGCATATTTTGATGAGACAGGCAGTCAGCAATACAACCACGCACTGTGTCATGATGTTCCACATATATATATGCGACTTCCCTCTGCTTATGATGAAGTTGTAATAGAGAACCGTAATAGGAATGAATGCTCCGGCAATACACAGCTCCTGCATCATTCTGGCGCTTGGCAGCCATTTCTCCGTGATGGTGATGACAATAAACTCTGGAGCGATGAGTATGATGCCGAACATTGTCGGGAAGCATACGAAGGACGTAAAGCGCAGCATCTTGCGAAAAGAGCGGCAAAGAGCATCCCTATCGTTGCCTACCTGAACAAATGTAGGTTGTGCTACGCTTTGCACCATACCGGTGATGGTTTGGCTTCCCATTAGGTTCCATTTGTTAGCCTGAGTGTAGGTGCCTACCTCCATTGCCGTATAGAATCTGCCGAAGATGAATGAGAATATATTGTTGTTGATGCAATTGAAAATATTGGTGATAAGCATTTTGCTGCCGAATCCGAACATCTCTTTTATTGGCTTGAAACTGACGTCTCTTGAAGGTTTCCAGTGTGAGAACCACCAGCTCAGTACCGTCACTCCGCTGACATACATTATAGTCTGGGTCGCCACACCCCAATATGCCATGCCGTTGACTGCCATAATTACTCCGACAGTGCCGGAAGGAACCATGGCGGCCAGTGTCATGATTGCCTGCTCCTTTGCCATCAGTTTCTTGAAAAGGATTGCCCGTGGGGTGATGGACAGACTGGCGATGAAGAATCCCAAAAAAGAATAGCGTGACAGCCACAGCAGACGAGGCTCATTGAAAAACCGCACAAGTAGCGGGGCGCAGAACCAAAGGATTGTGTACATCAAGGCACTGCATGTCACGTTGAACCAAAAAGCGGAATTAAAATCCTTGTATGTAGCGTTCTTCCTGTTGGTCAGTGCCGAGATAAACCCTCCTTCCTGCAAGGCGGAGGCAATGGCGGAGAATATGGCAAGCTCTCCCACCAGTCCGTAATCTTCCTGACAAATACATCTGGCAATGATGATGCCGAACAGCGCGTTCAGTATCTGCATTATGCCGTTGCTCACACCGCCCCAAAAGAAACCCTTTGCGGCTTTCTCTTTTAAGGCCGATTCTTTTTGTCTGTCTGGAGATGTGCTCATATTGCCTTGTTAATGGGTTTTCCTGCTATTCTCGTGCCGGAAAACCGTTCTCTTTGTTTTGTTTAGTTGTACACACTGACATTCGTGCCATCGTATGTGATTCTGTATCGGTATAATCCGCGCGGGTTTTGGTGTCCCTCCCCTTCGGTGGCACTGATGATGCCCAGATTGTTCAAGTCGTAGACAATGCCGCATTTGCCGCATTTGGCAGTGCCATTGTCCCGAAGCGTCAGCCGACGGTCTGCACGGTCGCAGTTAGGGCATGAAAGGTCGTATGCCAGATATTCGCCGTAATAGTTCGTGCCCACGATGATACCTCCAAGTCCGTAAGAAAAGCGTGTGCTTACAGCGTCAGCCGTATATTGCTCCGTGCCGATGCTGTTGCCCATCTCAATCACGGTTTTCCCGTTAGATGTCCGTTGGCGGATGCTTACAAACTGTCCCGGATTTCCCATCGCATTGTGCAACTGGGTATATTGCAGCGTGTTGAAGAAGCAATATACATAATTCTTTTTTGAATAGGAACTGCTTGCTTCATCCTCACATGAAGCAAGCAGTGTAATGATGCCAAGAAGCAATGCAAGTGCCACAATTCCTGTTGTTCTGCTCATATCAGTTGTTTGTTCAAATAGTTTTCCGTATTTAGTTAGAACGACAGAACAGGGTCTTTTATTATGTCATTGATTTGTCTCAACTCTTCATCCGAAAAGTCTGTATTGTCAAGTGTGGCGAGATTGCCGTTCAACTGGTTTACAGAAGATGTTCCGATGATGACAGACGTTACATGCTTGTTATGCAACACCCATGCGAGTGCCATCTGTGCCAGCGACTGCCCGCGCTCGCGTGCTATTTTTCCCAGTTTGCGCGCAGCCTCTATGCGTTCCGGAGTCACCTGCGAAGTCTGCAAGAATCCAGTAGAGCGTGCCGCACGGCTTCCTTCCGGAATGCCGTTGTCATATTTCCCTGTCAGCAGTCCTTGAGCAAGCGGAGAGAAACATATTATGCCGCTTCCGTTCTCCGTGGCGCACTCGAAATTCGACAGTCCTCCGTTTTCTTCTTTGGCGATGTCGGCTTTGCGGTCGAACATCGAATAGCGGTATTGGCTAAGCAGACACGGCACATGGGCTTCCTTTAGAATCCGGTAGGCAAGCTGCTGCTCGCGTACCGGATATTTCGATATGCCCACATACAGAGCCTTGCCCTGACGTACAATGTCTATAAGTGCCTGCATGGTTTCCTCTACCGGAGTCACTCCGTCATACCGATGGCTGTAGAACACATCAAAATAGTCCAGTCCGGTGCGCCGCAGGCTCTGGTCGCACGATGCCATGAGGTTTTTTCGTGAGGAACCTGTTCCATACACACCTTCCCACATGTCATGTCCCGCCTTGCTTGCAATGAACAGCTCGTCTCTGTGCCCTTGCAGGTTGTTTCTCAGTATCCTGCCGAAATTTGTTTCCGCACTACCCGGCGAAGGTCCGTAGTTGTTGGCAAGGTCGAAGTGGCAGATGCCTTTGTCGAAGGCTGTCAGCACCATATCTGTGGCGGTGTTGAAATCATCCACATTACCGAAGTTATGCCATAATCCTAATGAAAGGCGGGGAATCTGTATGCCGCTCCGTCCGCAATATTTGTATTCCATGATAAGTGTGTCAGCCATTGATAAGTTTTTCCACTGCTTTTTCCATTTTCTCGAAATTGAAGCTTTCTATCGCCTGTTGCATCAAAGCCTCTATTTTGTCGTTGCACAGATTGCCTATGCTTCCCTCGTGAGTGTGGTGTATATTCTTCATTGGGGTGAAGTTGCCTGCCTCAATGTCCAGTCCCACTTTCTTGTAGGCATCCCTGAATGGCATCCCTTCTTTGGCAAGCCTGTTGACCTCTTCCACGGAGAATATAGGGTCGTAGATGCTGTTGTCCATGATATGCTCATTGACCTTCATCTTTCCGATAATGTAGGCTGTCATTTGCAGGCAGTCCTTCAAATCGTCAAAAGCAGGCAGGAACACCTCCTTGATAATCTGCAAGTCGCGGAAGTAGCCGCAAGGCAGGTTGTTCATAATCATGGTGATGGTTTGCGGCAAGGCCTGTATCTTGTTGCATTTCGCGCGTGTCAGCTCAAATACATCCGGGTTTTTCTTGTGTGGCATGATGCTCGAACCCGTAGTGCAGTCGTCAGGCAGTTTCACGAACCCGAAGTTCTGGCTGTTGAACATACATGCGTCGAATGCCAGTTTGGCTATGGTTCCCGCGATGGTTGCCATTGAGAAGGCCACGTTCCGTTCAGTCTTTCCGCGTCCCATCTGCGCATAGACCACGTTGTAGTCCATAGAGTCAAATCCCAGAAGGTCGGTTGTCATCTGTCGGTTGAGCGGGAATGAGGAGCCGTATCCGGCAGCCGAGCCAAGCGGGTTTCTGTTGGTTATGCGCCATGCTGCCAGCAGATACTGCATGTCATCGACAAGTCCTTCCGCGTATGCTCCGAACCACAATCCGAAACTTGACGGCATGGCTACCTGCAAGTGAGTATATCCCGGCATGAGCACGTCCTTGTATCTGTTACTTTGGGCGACAAGCTCGTTGAAAAGGCATACGACAAGCCCGGCTATTTCTTTGATGCGGTCACGGATGAACAGTTTGAGGTCGACAAGCACCTGGTCGTTTCTGGAGCGTCCGCTGTGAATCTTCTTGCCCACATCGCCCAATTTACGTGTGAGCATAAGTTCCACCTGTGAGTGTACATCTTCCACTCCCTCCTCAATCTCGAACTCTCCGCGTTCCGCTTGTGCGTAAATGCCGCGCAACTCTTTCAGCAACACTTTCAGCTCATCAGCTTCCAGCAGCCCGATGCTTTCAAGCATGGTGATGTGCGCCATTGAACCAAGCACGTCATACTTGGCAAGATACAAGTCCATCTCACGGTCAAGTCCCACTGTGAATTTCTCTATCTCTGCGGTCATCCGGACATTCTTCGTCCATAGTTTATCTGCCATATTGCCTTTCTTTATTTGTAAAGTCTAAAGGCTCCGAGGCTGTACCATGCGGGCTGCCGTTTGGCAATGTGCGTACAAGCCCGTCCTACAGTCTTGGAGCCTCCAGAACTTAATTGTCAATGTTTTTTCTTCTTGTTTATCCCTCGTATGGAATGACTGCAAGCATGTCCGCAAGCTTGTTCACACCCTCTGTCAGCGGTTTGGACACCATAGGCTTGATAAACATGCTCAGGCTTGCATCGATGGTGAGGCGCATCTTGCACGAAGTCTCTGTCACCGGGAGCAGCTGAATCCACATCTTGAAGCCGATAGGCGAGTTTGTCGATTCAAATTTGATGCACTTGTCCGGCTCGCGCTCAATGATGCGCAGGGCAATGTTGCCGACTGGCGGTATGTTGATGCTTGCCGAGTCACGGTCGAACTCCATCGTCTCAAACTGCTCACTGAGCTTATTAATGTCCTCTTCCTTAAATCCCCTCTCTTTCAGAGTCTTTGTCACTTCATCCGTATTGTTCAGTTTCTCGCGTATGGCAGACAAGTTGCTCATGTCCGACAGTTTGGCGAATACGTTGCTTTGCGGATAAGGAATCTGTTTTATATCACTTTCAAATTTTGACATATAGCTGTTGTTTATAGAAATGTAAGATGGTATGAAGGCAGAATAGCTGATAAAAAGACCAATAGGCAGATTGTTTGCGCATGGCTTATTCTGCCTGACGGAACAACTTGCCTACCGGTCTTTCTGTAAGTTCATCTGCTTGCTTCTTTATCAGATGTTCCAATGTGCCGGATCGTCGCGCCACTCGTTCAGTACCGGAATGTGGGCCTCCGTAATGTATCCGGTCTTCAAAGCAGTTTCAAGCACAGCCTCATAGTTGGTCAGCGTGATAAGTTTCACCTTAGCCTCTTTGAAAGCCTCCTTTGCCACCTCGAAACCGTAAGTATATGCTGCCACCATACCGATTACCTCACAGCCGTTCTTGCGTATGGCATCTACAGCCTTCAAGCTGCTGCCTCCGGTAGAGATGAGGTCCTCGATGACCACAACCTTCATGCCCGGCTTCAACTCGCCCTCGATAAGGTTCTCCAAACCGTGATCCTTTGGTTTCGACCTTACATATACAAATGGAAGGTTGAGCGCGTCAGCCACAAGCGCGCCCTGTGGGATGGCACCTGTAGCCACACCGGCAATGGCGTCCACATTCTCGAAATTCTCCATGATGACACGGCAGATTTCAGTTTTTACGAAGTTGCGGAGTTCCGGATACGACAATGTTTTGCGGTTATCACAATAGAAAGGTGATTTCCATCCTGACGCCCATGTGAACGGGTTGTCGGGCTGGAGTTTTATAGCCTTGATTTTAAGAAGTTTTGCTGCAAAAATTTTCTCTAATGTTTTCATACTCTCAATGTTTTGATTCCGCAAAGATAATGTAAACTACAGCCATTCGCAAATTTATTGACATTTTGTTTCTGTCTGATTGGTTTTTCAGACGGCGGTGCCGTATGACTTTCATAAAAGCAACGGGACGCTTCTTCCTGCCGAAGAAACGTCCCGTCTGTTTATTGTATAGGCATCCGGCTTATCCGCCGGTGTGCCTGTGGGTCAGATTT
>JAMPEL010000079.1 GCA_023665185.1 Roseburia sp. | reverse complement strand
TGTTTTGGGTGAAATTTATATATCTTTTAGTCGTCTTGATTGTTCTGTTTGTCTGTTCGATTTTCGGGGGTTAAAAGCCTCCGTAGAATCGCGTTTTTGCAACCGAGGTTGAGTCCGGTTCATTTTGAGGCGATTCTACGGAGATGGAATTTAACATATCAAACTGTCAGAATTTTTGAGGTAATACATGTATTTTTTGACAGACTCCTCCGTCACTTCGTGACACCTCCCTTAACTTAGGGGAGGAGCCAGGTTACCATGTTCGTAGAGAAACTAATGTGTTGATTGACAAGGTATATAGCTCCTCATCTAAGTTAGGGGAGGTGTCACGAAGTGACGGAGGAGTCTGTTAGAATACACCCCAAAATATGCTTACAAAAAGTCAGGAAGTCTGTCGGATTCACCGGCAAAACATTACCTACATCAAGACAACTCTATAAAAAACAAGATAAATCACTCAAAATGTCGGATGAACCATAAAAGACCTTAGCTCGGGATAAGTACACTGTCGAAAATTACAAGCAGCCTGCTTTATTCTAAAGCTTATCCCGAACAGAGGTATTGTGCTGTTTCTTTTGAGCTATGGCATTCCTTAGCCAAGTGTCGATTTTGTCTTCATAATTCCCTCTATTTCTGCATAATTGGCGAGACATACCTTCAAAAATACCCCGCAGGGCATCAAGAAAGATGTGACGCTGCGAGGTCGTTACTGGGATATATATTGTTGTTATGATATATCTCACTCATTATTTGCTAATGTCTTCAAGCCAATCTTTAATTTGGTTATCGCTAACTTCATTCATAAGCAATCCTTTTTTCCAGTTGATACCGGGATATGCTTCCGACAGTTCCTTTTCGCTATTGGTTATGTTGCTGCCTCCCGATGTCATGAATGGAACAACGGTCTTGCCGTCAAGTTGTGCTGTTTCCACAAAGGTATTGATGATTGTCGGGCATGTATTCCACCAGTTAGGATAACCGATGAATACAATATCATACTCTGAAAGATTGACGGTAGAATCTTTCAGAGCCGGACGAAATGCCTTGTTGTGCATCTCAACCGAACTGCGTGACAGGCTGTCTGTCCAATCAAGATCTGCTGCGGTATATGCCGTTTCAGGCACGATTTCATAGGTTCCCGCTCCTGTTATTTCTGCTATTCGTTTTGCTTGGGCAGCAGTTGTGCCTGTTGCAGAGAAATAGCAGACAATCATCTTCTTATCAGATTCTTTCGCTTGATTTTGAGTCTTGTTTGAGCATGATGTTGAGGCAAATATGCCCACGACTGACAACATTGTGATTACAATAGGTAATAACTTTTTCATTGTTCTTTTTTAAGCGCAAAATTATAGCTTTTTATTCCTTTAGCCTGTATATATAGTATGGTTTATCTTACCAAAATCACAGATAGTAGATGTAACCCTTCTTATATACCTATGGTAAATATAAGCTGCCACCACATAAATAATGTTTTCTGTCAAGTTAGAAGTGCAATATTTCTAACTTGACAGAAGTTTTTCTGCTGTGCATATTTACAGACTTCTCTGCAAAAGCAAACGTGTAATTCTATACTATTTGTTCATCATTATTCCCGTAAGTATGCGCCCTGAGTATGTTCCGAGTTTTCGTGCCGAGAAATAAGTGTCGGAATTACTGTAAGTGCAGATGTGGCAGTCTATGATATTCTCTCCATTCACTTTTTTCTCCATAAGCTGTATGCGGTTAGCTTCCGGCAAATCAATGTGCCATTTAGTGGCAAACAATGATGGGGGAGCGTTGCGCACAGAGTAGCGTCGGGCAATGTCGGGCATGTAGAATCCCGTTTCAGCAAATCGCTCATACACTTCCTCGCCAACCTCAAAACTGTCTATGGATATTCCGGGACCGATAATGGCTTTACAATCTTTTCCCTCTGTTCCGAATTCCTTGTTCATGGAGTCCAAAGTTTTCCCCACGATGTTGGCAGCTGTCCCTCTCCATCCGGCATGTATGGCAGCTATGGCATGATGGGCAGAGTCATAGATGAGTATGGGGATACAGTCGGCTGTAGATACAGATATGCAGACTTTTGTCTGTGAGGTAATTAGCGCGTCTATGCCTTCCAATAGTGGGTTGCTGTTGTTTGTCTCATCATCCCCGTCCTCCAGAGTGCTTTGGCTGAGAAAAGACTGATCAATGAGCTTTATTTCTGTTCCGTGTGTCTGGTGAGGAATGATGAGTTTGTCGTGGCTTATTCCGAGTGAGGTACAAAGCATATTGCGGTTCAACCTAACAGATTCAGGGTCATCGCCGCAGTATGGGTTCACATTGAATGATGAATAATTGCCCCTGCTGTGTCCGCCTTCTCTGGTTGTACTGAAGGCAGCGACAGCCGGAGCCATATTGTAGGTTTGTAACGTCATAGACTAATTATTCCTTTTGAGTGTCTGATGTTTGGTTTATGTCCTCTTCATTAGGTGGTTTGAAATTCCGGGAGTATGAAAGGGCGGCAACTGTGTGCAAAGACTGTTATTCATCTTCGTACTCGAAGTCTTCAAGCTCCTCAATATCATCGAAATCCTCTACCTCGTCTTCGTCAATAAACTCAATATCCTCGTCTTCACCTTCTTCCTCAAGCTCAATTTGTAGGCGGGAGAAGTCTTTAGATTGATGTACGATGCTTTCATTTGTGCTTATTGCGGCAAGTTTGTTGCTCTCGCTGTTCATCTCAGTCCATAGTATGTCTTTCAGCTCATTTATTCCATAGCCTGTGACAGAGGAAATGAATACGACAGGAAGTCCTTCCGGCAAGGTCTCTTTCAGCATCTGTATAAGCTCTTCATCAAGAAGGTCACATTTGGTGACAGCAAGCACTCTGCCTTTGTCGAGCAGCTCAGGGTTGAATGTGGCAAGTTCGTTGAGCAGTATCTCATACTCTCTTTTTATGTCGTCCGTATCTCCCGGAACCATAAACAGCAGCAATGAGTTTCGTTCGATATGTCGGAGAAAACGTAGTCCGAGACCTTTTCCCTGACTGGCTCCTTCTATGATTCCTGGAATATCCGCCATGACAAATGAGCGTCCATCATGGTAAGGTACGATTCCGAGAGACGGTTCGAGTGTGGTAAAAGGATAATTGGCGATTTTCGGTTTGGCTGAGGACAATGCGGATACAAGGGTCGATTTTCCTGCGTTAGGAAAACCTACCAGACCGACATCAGCAAGCAGTTTCAACTCCATAATCACACTTAGTTCCTGCATTGGCTCTCCAGGCTGTGCATACCTCGGAGCTTGGTTGGTCGGAGTGCAGAAGTTGAAATTTCCCAGTCCTCCACGTCCTCCACGCAGCAGGATTATTTCCTGTCCATGTTCAGTGACATCGCAGATATACTCTCCTGTTTCTGCATTGTACACAACTGTGCCGCATGGCACTTCTATGTATTTGTCTGCACCTTGTTTACCCGTGCTCTTGTTTTTAGAGCCATTGCTTCCGTGCTCGGCATGTATATGACGGTCGTAACGCAAATGAAGCAATGTCCAGTAGTTTCTGTTTCCGCGCAGTATTACATGGCCTCCGCGTCCGCCGTTTCCTCCGTCAGGACCTCCTTTGGGCATGTATTTGGCGCGGTGCATGTGTGCCGATCCTCTTCCTCCCTTTCCTGAGCGGCAGTATATCTTAACATAGTCAATAAAATTTGATTCTGCCATATTGCTGTGATTTTGAATATAAAATTATGCGTCCTATTCCTCGTCTCACTGCGGTGTTGGCAGGAAGAATGGAGGAGTAGAGCGCATAATCGTTTTATTTCTTTTATTATGTAATAAAATTATTTGTTTTCTTTCTCTATTGCTTCAAAAATGTCTGACAGCATCTGTTCTTTGGAACCGTTCCATGTGAATGTGTGTCTCAGTCCCTCTTTCTCGAACCATTCGGCGAGAGGTGCTGTCTGGTTGTGGTACACCTCGAAACGTTTCTTTATCGTCTCCTCATTGTCATCGGCGCGGCCCTGTTCTTTGGCGCGGTTAAGCAGTCGTGCCATGAGTGTCTCCTCATCAACGACAAGCTCTATCATCATTCCCATGTCGTGATTCCTTTCTGCCAGCATCTTCTTCAAAGCCTCTGCCTGTGCGATGGTGCGAGGGAATCCGTCGAAGATAACACCTTTTCCTTCTCCAAGTGAATCGTATGTTTTTGCGAGAATGTCAATCATCAGCTCGTCCGGAATAAGCTGTCCGTTGTCGATGTAGCCTTTTGCAATATTGCCGAGTTCTGTTCCGTTCTTGATTTCTCCTCTCAGAACATCTCCGGTCGAGATGTGTCCCATGTTGTATTTTGCTACAATTTCGTCACTGTAAGTACCTTTGCCTGAGCCTGGAGCACCGAAAATGATAATATTCTTCATAATTTTTTCTTTTTATGTTTGTTTGTTGATTTACAGAAGTTTGTTTTCAGAAAATACTGACTGTTGCCTTATTCTACAACTGTGTAAATGTCCCTGTAGTTGCGTCCTAATCCATCGTAGTCGAGTCCGTATCCTACAATGAACTCGTTTGGAATCTCAATGGCACAATAGTCAACTTGTAACGGAACCCTTAGTTTGTCGGGCTTCATCAGCAGTGTGGCTATTCTGACACTTTCAGCTCCTTGTGCTTTCAATTTTGGAAGGAGGTTGCTCATGGTAATGCCTGTGTCCACTATATCCTCGACAATAATGACATCGCGCCCTTTCAGGTCTGCCGTCACTCCGATAAGCTCACGCACTTTTCCTGTCGTGTCCATTCCTTCATATGAAGAGAACTTGGCGAATATTATTTCTGGTTGGAAGTCAAGATGACGTACTAAGTCGGCTGCGAACATGAATGCTCCGTTGAGGATGCATACGAGAATGGGATTTTTTCCTTTATAATCGGAATTGATTTTCTCTGCAAGCCTTTGTACTCGTTCCTCTATGGTTTCCGCATTAAGCGAAACCTTGAAATTTTTATCTTTTATCCTTATCATAATTGAACATGCTTTACCGTTTGGTAATTTGGGTACAAACTTACAGAAAAATCCGTAATGAATGTATCAATACTTCAATAAATCTCTGTTTTTGGTGTGGTAAATGCAATATTTTGATACTATTTTGCCCTGTTAATGGCTGCAATTTGCTAATTTTGCGGCATGAAGATTCTATCTGCGACTCAAATAAAAGAGTTGGACGTTTTCACAATCGAAAATGAGCCAATCGATTCTATAGATTTGATGGAACGCGCTTCAAAGGCTTTGGCTGCCAAGATTATGGAGCGTTGGGACAGCAACACTCCTGTGAAAGTATTTGCAGGACCTGGAAATAACGGTGGTGACGCGCTTGCTGTGGCAAGGATGTTGTCTTTGTCAGGCTATTATGTGTCTGTGTACCTTTTCAATACGAGCGGAACACTTTCTGCTGATTGCATGAAAAATAAGCAGAGGCTTGAAACGTGCCGGAATGTGGAACTGACGGAGGTTACTTCCTCATTTGCTCCTCCTAAGCTGGAGGCGGGCGATGTGGTGGTGGACGGACTGTTCGGCACAGGCATAAGCCGTCCGCTGAATGGAGGTTTTGCTTCTGTCGTGAAGTATATAAACGCTTCGCCATCAGTCGTTGTGTCCATTGATGTGCCTTCCGGGCTTATGTGTGAGGACAATACATATAATGTGATGAACCACATTGTGCGTGCCGACTATACTTTTACTTTCCAGTATCCTAAACTCGCTTTCTTTTTTGCGGACAACGAAAGGTTTGTCGGACACTGGGAAGTGCTTGACATCGGTATCAAGGATCCGGAGACAGAGATGACAGATACTCCTTATTATTATATGGAGGAAAGGAATGTTGCCGGAATGTTGAAAGTGCGTTCCAAGTTTGCACATAAGGGAACGGCAGGACACGCTGTGCTGGTTGCCGGAAAGCGTGGTATGGCTGGAGCGGCAGTACTTGCCTCGCGTGCGTGTATGCGCAGTGGGGTGGGTAAACTTACGGTACACACTCCTGAAGCCAATGTAAACATTATGCAGATTTCAGTTCCGGAGGCAATTCTTGATATAGAGCCGGGCACAGACTGTTTCAGCAATACGTTTGACGCCAATGACTATGATGCTCTTGGCATTGGTCCGGGAATAGGTGTGGCTTCTGAGACTGTTCAGGCTTTTATAGAGCAACTGCGTCTTACCAAGTCGCCTGTAATTATAGATGCCGATGGTCTGAATATTTTAGGCTCACACCGGGGATGGATACTCCAACTGCCGAAGAAATCTATATTGACTCCGCACAAGAAGGAATTGTTTGGACTTATAAGTACCACCCGCAACTGTTATGAGGAGTTGGAGCGTACCCGTGAGCTTGCTGTACGTCAGCAGATATATGTGGTAATTAAAGGTGCCTACTCAGCCATTGTCACTCCGGAAGGAAAGGTTTGGTTCAATTCTACCGGAAATCCGGGAATGGCTACTGCCGGCAGCGGAGATGTGCTCACCGGAATTATTCTGTCTTTGTTGGCTCAGGATTACGGACAGGAAAACGCTGTCCGTCTGGGAGTTTATCTTCACGGACTTGCCGGAGATATTGCAGCTTGTGAGTTGGGCGAGGACAGTTTGGTGGCAAGTGACATAATAGCTGCTCTGCCTAAGGCTTTTCGGAAATTGCATCAGGCTAAGAATGATTGAGGATACTCTTTTTTAATGGAAATAATTAATTAGTTATCACGAATAATGGTAAGACATTTATTTTGTGCATTGTTTGCATGTGGTTTTATGGTATCCGGAGTCAAGGCACAGACTCAGGTGACAAAGTTTACTCCGGGCATTGTGGCTGAGGGTATCAATTATGCTTTGCCGAGAACTCGTGTGAGGATTGATGTGACAGCATTGAGGATACACTATACTCCGGGAGAATTTGCACGTTATGCCGACCGGTTTCTGAATATTGGCAATGTGAGGAAATCGGAGGAAAGCAAATGTATGGTCGTTAGTATGAACATAGAGCAGGAAGGTGTGCCGGACACTTCCAAAGTTTATACTGTGAAATTAAAGGACAAGACGGTTGCGCCACTTGTGCAGCTTACGGACGATGGAGTGCTTGTGGCTGTCAATACAAAATCTGATATTGCTGCCAAAGTATGTTGGGATGAGGAAAGAAAGACTGAGCACGGTCTTAATTCCAAAGAATATTTCACTGCGGATATTCTGGCTGCCACTTCCACAGCAAAGATGGCGGAACTGACGGCGGCGGAGATTTTTGATATTCGCGACAGCAGAAGTGCCATTATGCGCGGACAGGCGGATGAGATGCCGAAAGACGGTGCCTCTCTTAAAATCGTTCTTGACGGGCTTAACAAACACGAGGAGGCTCTTATGCAGCTTTTTGTGGGATATACGGATACTGTTACTTATACACGCAGTTTTTATGTGGACCCTCAAGGTGATATAGACAAGCAAGTTTGTTTCCGTTTGTCTTCAAAGCTTGGCTTTGTGGATGCGGACGATTTGTCGGGAGAGCCTTATTATATAAGTATAAAAAATCTTGGTACTGTGCCGACTGTCTCTGACAAAGATTCGGAGAAGAAAAAGATTGCGGGACTGGTTTACAATATGCCGGGTACGGCTCAGGTTAAGATTTTTAATCCCGACAAAACCTTTGTCGATAAGGAAATGGTGTTCGGCCAGTTTGGTGTTGTCGATGTGCTCAGTACGACCTTGTTTAATAAGGACGCTACCACTAAGGTTACTTTTAATCCCGTTACAGGAGGAATTGTTCGTATAGAGCAGTAATTTGGACAGAGGCTGTCCGTGTGACGGTTTCCATACAGAAGGATACTGTCGTGTGTACAGTAGCTGTATTATCTTTTATATATGACAAAACAGGATGCCCGGTTTGCAAAAAAGCACAACCAGGCATCCTGTTTTGTTTTGGGTTTGTGAGTCGTAAGATTGATGATGCGCTTAGTCTCCAGTCTGACACTTTCTGAGTATATGCGGCAGAATTAGCAGAGTATATAAATTAATGAGGCGATACTGATGACAATCCATAGAAGCACTCCCTGAATAAGTGGCTTGATGCCTACCGACTTTAGTACATCGAGTGATAGCGATGCTCCTATGAAGAACAATGTGATGGTAAGACATTTTTTCGAGATGGAGCTTATGATGTTCCCTACTGACGCTCCTGCCGATGCTCCTTCTGTTCCGAGTATGGAAGCATTGTTGAGCACATACGTGTTGAATACAAGAGCAAGAATGAAGAACACAATGAACATTGGCACCTGAATCTTGCGTTTCCCGTCCTCATTACTGTTGCGGAAAATGAACGATGTGAGAAGAGCGAGCGGTACAATCCAAAGAGCGCGGGTGAGTTTTATGGTTGTCGCCACTTCAAGAGCCTCCTCGCCGTAAGCCTGTCCTGCGCCTACTACGGAACTGGTGTCGTGTATTGCTATAGCAGCCCATGTGCCGAACTGTTGTTGGTCAAGTCCCAGCCAATGTCCGATAGGCGGAAATATGAACAAGGCAATGGCATTGAGGATGAATACCACACCAAGAGCGACAGACATATCCGCTCCTTTAGCTTTGATAACCGGTCCTACCGCTGCAATTGCGCTTCCTCCGCATATTGCTGTTCCAGAACTAATCAGGTAAGATGTGTCACGGTTTACTTTCAATATCTTGCGCCCTATAATCCATCCTATAAGCAAGGTGCCAAATACAGAGACAATAGTGAACATCATGCCTTCCTTTCCTGATGCGAGAGATTTCTCTACATTCATACCGAATCCGAGTCCCACTACAGAATATTGGAGCAGGTATTTTGACATTTTCTTGTTAAATGTAGGAAACGGCTGTCCGAAGATGAGTGCGAAAATCAATCCTGTAAATAATGCCGACGGTGGGGTAATCCATGTGGATACAGCCGATATTCCGGGAATATATCCCAGGATTGTACATACTGTCATCACTGATAGAATAGTAATGTAGAGGTACTTGTTGCGTTTCTCTGAATACTGTTTTGTTGTTGACATAATATGATATGTTTTATTAATGTTTTGATAAATCCTTCTTCTTTGGAGGGGATGAATATAACAGGTTGTTATACTTGCCTTAAAGGCAAACGATTCCGGCTTTTTCCCATTCTCTGATTAGTTCGGAGGAGTCTGCCAGAGCAGTCTGCCTGTCTACTTTATATTTGTCGAGCAGCAGATTGGCCATATCCGTAACTGTAAAATCTTTGCAGACAACATTCTCCCATATCATGGCAGCCGACTCGTTGAGAGTTATGATTCTTGTAAAAGAAATATTCTCCATTCCGTATGAGATGATGATGTTCTCTCCACAGATTTTTCGTAGTTCAAATCCCTGTTTGATTTTCATGATAGTATGTTTTTTTATGGTTGATGGTTTATTGTTGTTATCTTATGCCAAAGACGGTATATGGCAAGCAGGACTCTTCTTGCAGGCAGTAGCCTTGTCCAGCAAAATGAATACAACCTCCATTTCGTGCTGTCTGTCCGTATCGTCTTCCCGTCACGTATGAAGGCTGTTGCCACCGCACGCAAATCATTGATGGTGCATATTTCCGGTTTTCCAATATTTCCGTCGCCTCGCAGTCTCACCGTGGCTTGGTGTATGCTCTCTATTCTGTGAAGCACATAAAGTCCCTTCTTGATTTCTGCGAGTGCCACATCGCCGACCTCATATTTCTTTGTTCCGGAAAGGATGACAATGTCTCTCTCATTTTCAATAAAAGGACGCATGCTGTTTCCTTTTATGCGGATTGACACAGAATGCCCCTCATTGATGAGGTTGCATAGCTGTGGTATAAATTCTGCGTTAGGCAATTGTATTCGTTTCATCTGGCTATTGTTGTGTGGCTGAGGAGCGCGGCGGCTTTGTCCGGAAGGCATTGTAATGTAAAGCCCGGTACCTGTCTCATCAGGCATTCTATGGTATCGCAGACTCCGCTGTAAACTCTTTTGTCCCATTTCATTACGGAAGATGCTGAAAGAAGTGAGGTGAACATCTCTACAGCTGTCTGTCTGCGTATATTGTTCTGCTTTGCTTGCTGAAGCTGCACGAATGCGCCGGCGGGTGCGGATATGTTACGATAACAGTCTGTCTTTCCGCTCCACGGAGAGCCGTACACGCGTATTTCTTCTTTCGTGACACGTACTATAGGATTGTCATCGTTCATGAGTTCCGTGCCCGGAACGTACCTTATCCATAATTGCGAATGCGTACTTTTCCCCGTACCGCTTTTGCCCAGAAACAGGAATGTCGTATGGTTGTTGCACACAACGGAAGAGTGCATAAGCAGTGTGCCTTTGTCTGCCGCTGCAAAAGCATACATAATCATCAGCGCATTGTTCAGTCCGAACTGGCGCGTCTCCGTATTTCCTGTCAGCGACACACAGCCGTGAGAAAACGCGTTGTCCGTCTGCATCAGGCAACATTTGTTGTGGGAGGTGTCCGATATGACTATCTGATAATCATTGTTGTCTGTCTGCATAAAACAGTAGCAGGCAGCATCACAGTCAAAAGACCCTATTTCTTCTCCTTTTTCTTGTGGACGGAAAGTGTCATCTACTGTCAAGTCGAATAGTGAAGGTTGATCGTCGGAAGCGACAGCAAATGCATCGCTTGAAGGAATGAGGCTCTCGTCATTTTGCATGTCTGCAAAGTGGATTCGATAGGTATGCCCTCCTACCATATATTGTCTGGTCCTGTCCGTCATAAGTTCCCAATGTTTATTGATGCTTGTTCCCGAATCCTATGCTTTTTGCCCATTGGGTTGACGCATATTCATATAAGAAACTTTCTTTGGAATATTTGTCAAGGGGAAGGAACATGGATATTCCCCCAAATTGTTCCTTGTCTATCGGCAGGCGTCCGCGTTGGTAGACACTATACCAGTAGTCTGTGGCTTGGGCAGCGATGACAGTCTTGTCAAAAGTCTGCTTCCATTGTGTATATTCGTGTTCCGGCAAAACTTTTTGCATGATGCCCTGCATCTCATAATAGTCAGGACAGTTGTTATATTCGTTCCATCGTTCGTAGAGAAAATAATTCTGTGTGTTGGTATAATCAGTGTTCAGAAATAAGTCCTCATATTTTCTGATATAGTAAGACGTGCGGTCTGCAAATTCATCCAGTTTGTCGCAGTCTACAGCCGACAGGGCTATTCCCATGCTGTTGTCATTGTAGTAATGCCCATAATATGCGTTGATGATTCCGATTATGTCGGGAGTGTCAGCAAATATAGGAACTATGAGCTTGTTGTATGGAGCGCCTTCACCGGGAATCTCTGCCGGAGAACCGATAATATAGTGTGCGCAATCTTTAAGCTCATAGGCAACTTCTATGCTTTGCATGAAACATGCGTCAAACATGATAAATTCAAATCTTGGGAATCCGGACAGGGCAGATGCCATATCCTCTATGTTCATTTGGTTTCCCAAGTTCGACATTGTGTTTCTGCCGTTATCAATACCGAATGATTTGCGTGGCATATATTTTCTTCCGACAGTTGCCGACATGTCTTCTGAATAGTCTGAATGTGTCCATCCAGAAGCGTGTGACCAAAATATGATGCCGTAACTGTCGGCCGAGTAATGTGTCCGGGTATATTCTATGACAGTCTTCAGAACTGTTGCGGATGCGGAGTTCTGTTCCGCTGGAAATGTGTATGTAGGCTGTAGTTCCGAGAGCCTTTTTTCTTTATTCTTGTTTGTAAGCGCATAGATGCGCGGGCTTTTTGTATCGTCAAGATATACAACAAGATTGTCATGCTCAGGCAACTCCTTTGCGCCTTCAAGCATTTCCTGAATGTCCATGGAGGCATATCCGCTCAAACTGTTTTCTGCCACCATATATATAAGTAGGGTGCGCGATGACATAGTATCCGGTTGCAAGTTCTGAATCTCGTCATCGCTGCAAGAACAGAGTATGAGGCATGAGGCTATGCACGAGACTATCCGGGGAGTCAGACCGTTAGTTCTCTGTCGCATGACCTGTTTCCGGCTTTTCAAATCTGAACTCATCACTGCCGATGATAATAAGCTTGACCTCCATCTTGTCCAGATAGCGTTTCTTTATCTTGTAATATTTCTTGCTTATCTTCTTCTTTTCTTTTGAGAAAAACACGCAGCAGGTTTGGTTCATCAGTCCCAGCTGTCCTTCGAGATGCTGTTTCAATTGGATGCTGAACTCTGAGCGGTAAGGTAGGAAATTTGTTGTCTTCTCAAGCGGAAAGTTGTCAAGTTCGGCTATCTCGCTCATATAGACAATAGAGTCGGTCAAAGATGTCCCCACACCAAATATATATACTTTGTTGCTTGTTTCTTTTCCGGCGTTTTCTGCTTTGTTGCCAGCAAATGCTGACATACATACCATTGCCAGCAACATGACTGGCAGCACGAATTTGTATTTCTTCATAAGTTATATAATATCTGACATGTGCAAATGTACGGATTTATTATGAATTATGCGCAACGACAATAAAGAAAAGGACGGGACTTGCACTTTTCCGGAAGAAAGAACCATTCTAAAAAGACAATGAGAGGGCTGCTCAAAGTCATTCTCTTCACACTAAATTCTCAAAACCGCACTGTGGTTTTGAGAACTTTGCGTGCATGAAATCCGTTTTCTGCCTACTTGTTTTTCAAATCTATCGCACAACGTTTTCAATTTAGTACAGCTGTCCCGGCTTTTATAGTGCAGACCGCGAAACTGTTTTGTATTTTTTCAGGAGATAAATGACAAACTTCCCAAAAACAAATACATATTCCGATAGTAGCCTGAACTCACCCTCTCCAACCATGCGATCTGCCTTCTCCACACATCCCTATATCTTCGTCTTTTTGTCTCCTCAAAAATATTTATCAGTCTGAAAGTGTAAACAGCTAATTTACAATATGTTGAAAACTAAACTTTTTAGTGTTAATTAAGTGTTAAAATCGGGGGGGGTAAAAATTACTCAATGTTAAAATCTATCTTTGCCCTCATGATACGGGCATATCTTTATTGGAATGGGGAAAGGAAAACTTCCTTATAGAGTCGTGTCAGAAAGGCGATAAATTTCTAACTATAAGGTATAAACAACAAGATGAAAAAACTTATTATTCTTCTTTCCGTGGTGTTTTCTGCGGGAAGCATAGTTTCGAGGGCGCAGGATGTGCCTATGGCAGTTCTTCAGAGTGGGGATAATACCCAGTGTTTTTATGGCAGCGGCTCTTTTAAGGAGGCTTGCGAGGCGGCGGACCACGGTGATGTCATTACGCTTTCCTCGGGTGTCTTCCTTGCCCCGACTGTGACAAAGGCGGTCAGCATCTTCGGCTCAGGCGCGGATCTTGTGCCGGACACCATCGAGAAGCCCCTGACGCGTATCAACGGCGACATCCATATTGCTGTGGACTCTGTGGACGGCAAGCCTGCACAAGGACTGTATGTGGAGGGTATCTTTTCCGATGCAGAGGTTTGGGTGGAGCACCGGCTTGAATATGCTACTTTTGCGAAATGCAGGTTCAAGAACTTCAATTTCTTTGCGAGTGCGGACACGTCAGCGGTCTCTTCCGAGATGTGCAGCTTTTATCAGTGCCGCTTTTCGGGGTATCTTGAGCCGGCGGATGCGAATGCTTTGGCTGTGCATAATTCGGTGATACAAGATTTAGGTACTACTTATGGAAGTAGTACGGTGAATATTTATAATTGTGTGTTGTTTAATACGTCTGAGTGGATTGGTAATGCAATGTTCAAAAACTCGTATTTATATGCAATAAGATTCGGGAATTTTTTTCACTCAAAAAGGAACACTGTTACTTCTAGTAATGTTTACAAGTTGAACTCATCCTGCTCCGCTTTTAATTGTTTGGATTCTTATTATGCAGGCAGTAGTAATGTAAGTTCAAAATTTTACAATCTTCCCATCAAGATGAATTTGTATACTAATGGTGGTACTACAATTTATAGCCCATTCAAAACCTCAACCACCAGTTATAGTGATACCGATTCCTACGAGCTTTCCGATGAAGCCAAAGAAAAATACTTGGGTACGGACGGCAACCCCATCTGCCTGTATGGCGGCGATTATCCATACACTACAACCTCGAGTATCCCATACGTGGTGGAGAAGAACATCGCCACGAAGAGCGAGAACGGCAAGCTGAAAGTTTCCGTGAAAGTGGCAGTTCCGGGCGCAAGTCTCTGATGTGCTTGGACAGGTTGCCCACATGTCTTATGGTAATACTTTTGCAAATACATTCATTGGCTTTTGCAGGCTTTTCCGTTTGCATTTGCGGGTGTATTCAGACAGACTCCTCCGTCGCAAAGCGACACCTCCCCTAACTTAGGGGAGGAACTATATACCTTGTCAATCAATCTGTTAGCATTTCCGCGAGCACGGTAACCAGGCTCCTCCCCTAAGTTAGCTAATCTTTGTACACATTTTTTT
>JAMPEL010000078.1 GCA_023665185.1 Roseburia sp. | reverse complement strand
AGACGGACATCATACAAGAAGCATTGAAAGACAAGCATCTTGGACTGATAAAACGCCGCAAAGCACTGACGAGAATTATGGATAAGCTGCGTGGTATAATAAGAACGTTTAATTGGGAGTAGAAACAATATGAAGGCAACCGAATCTGGATACGTATATATTCTAACCAATCCAAGTTTTCGTGAAGATTGGGTAAAGATAGGTAAAAGTGCAAGACCTGTTGATATTCGCTCTAAGGAGTTGGACAATACAGCTGTACCATTACCTTTTGAGATTTTCGCTACAATGAAGACCGTCAAATACAACGAGGTTGAAAAACTTGTACACAAGACAATAGACCGCCTTACCGATTTGCGTATTCGGCAGAATAGAGAGTTCTTCAATGTGCCTCCGCAGATAGCTCTTGACATATTCCGAGACATAGCCCTTACTATTGATGACGCGGTTATTACAGAATATGAAGATAATAAGCCGAAAGTTACAAAGACTGAGAGCAAGGATGAAAAAAGAACTGTCAAACGCAGCCGTTTTAAGTTTAGTATGGTTGGCATAAAAATAGGCGAAATGCTAACCTTTACTCCTGCGAATCTCGTTGTGAAGGTAGCAAGTGATGATTCTGTGGAATATGAAGGACGGATATATAAGTTATCACCGTTCACAGGAACGTTCATGCCTGAAGAAAAACAAAACACATCAGGGGCATATCAAGGGGCTAAATATTTTACATATAAAGGAAAGGTACTTGATGATCTCCGCAAGGAGATGGAGCCATTATATAATAATAACGAAAGGTAAACAATATGAGCGAAGAATTACAACAGAAACTCCGCGACCGGCTTTGGGAAGTTGCCAACAAGTTGCGCGGTAATATGTCGGCAAGTGATTTCATGTATTTCACTTTGGGATTCATTTTTTACAAATATCTGTCAGAAAAGATTGAGAACTATGCCAACGCGGCATTGGTTGATGACGAGGTGGAATTCAAGGAACTTTGGGGAATGGACGATGAGGATGCTGCCGAGCTGCAAGAGGAAGTGAAGAAGCTATGTCTTGAAAACATCGGCTATTTCATTGAGCCGCAGTTCTTGTTTTCCTCTGTCATAGCATCCATAAAGAAGAAAGAAAACATCCTGCCCATATTGGAACGTTCGCTGAAACGCATTGAAGACAGCACACTCGGGCAGGAAAGTGAAGAGGATTTTGGCGGTCTGTTCTCTGACATTGACCTTGCTTCTCCTAAACTGGGCAAGACAGCAGACGACAAAAACACACTGGTGAGCAACGTGCTTCTTGCTCTCGATGATATTGACTTTGGAGTGGAAGCATCACAGGAAATAGACATTCTTGGCGATGCCTACGAATATATGATCTCACAGTTTGCAGCAGGAGCCGGCAAGAAAGCAGGTGAGTTCTATACACCTCAAGAGGTCAGCCGCATATTGGCTGAGATTGTGACCATCGGACATACACGCCTGCGCAATGTGTATGACCCTACTTGCGGTAGTGGTTCGCTTCTGCTGCGTGCGGCAACCATAGGCAAAGCTGTAGATATTTTCGGACAGGAGAAGAATCCCACAACATATAATCTTGCCCGCATGAACATGTTGCTTCACGGCATAAAGTTCAGCAATTTCAAGATAGAGAACGGTGACACACTTGAAGCAGATGCGTTCGGAGAGACTCAGTTTGATGCCGTTGTGGCTAATCCTCCGTTCTCTGCCGAATGGAGTGCGGCGGACAAGTTTAACAACGATGACCGTTTCAGTAAGGCAGGACGCTTGGCTCCTCAAAAGAAAGCCGATTATGCTTTCATCCTGCACATGATTTATCACCTCAATGATGGTGGTACAATGGCTTGCGTGGCTCCTCACGGTGTGTTGTTCCGTGGTGCGGCAGAAGGTGTCATCCGCCGTTATCTCATTGAGAAGAAGAATTACATTGATGCCATTATTGGCTTGCCTGCCAACATCTTCTACGGAACTTCCATACCGACGTGTATCCTTGTCTTCAAGAAGTGCCGTAAGGAGGATGACAACGTTCTGTTCATTGATGCCAGCAAGGAGTTTGAGAAGGTAAAGACGCAGAACAAACTCCGTCCGCAACATATCAAAAAGATTGTAGAAACCTATCGCGACCGCAAGGAGATGGAGAAATACAGTCATCTCGCCACGTTGCAAGAGATTGCCGAGAACGACTACAACCTGAATATTCCGCGTTATGTAGATACGTTTGAAGAGGAAGAGCCTATAGACATCAAGGCTGTTATGGCTGAGATAAAGGAACTGGAAGCCAAGCGTGCCAATCTGGACAAAGAGATTGAGGGGTATCTGAAAGAACTGGGAATTGTGGAATAAAAAGTCCACCAAGCAGAATTGATTAGAAAGATTAAGTAGATAAAACCTTATGGAATATATCGATTTCAAGAAACTCATTGATGCATTGACAACTAAGTCTAAAGAGACAGAATGGTTGGAATTTAAGCACAATTTTCATTCAAAAGAAGAGATTGGAGAAAGAATATCAGCTCTGTCAAATAGTGCCTATTTGTGCAATATGCCTTTCGGATATATTGTGTATGGCGTTGATGATGCCTCTCATGATGTAATAGGTACCAATCTATATGGAAAACAAAAGATGGTTGTAACGAAGAACTTGAGTCCTGGTTATCTATACGTCTGAATCCTCGTATTGACTTTGAAATAATTGACGATTTCGATTATGAGGATAACGGTCATGTCTGCATTTTCAAAATACCAGCAACAACAAGTAGACCTGTAAGTTTCTTGCACGAAGCATATGTCAGAGTAGGCACGACTACACGTAAGTTGAAAGATTTTCCGGCAAAGGAGGCTAAGATATGGAAAGGAGGTCAGAAACCTTTGGAGAAGATTGTTTTGAAAAAAGGATTGTCGGGTCGAGATGTATTTTCATATCTCAGTGCAGAAACCTATTTTGATATGATGCATTTGCCTCTACCACAAGATACAAACGGCATTTTGGATAGGTTTTCATCTGAAAACTTAATAGTCGAAGACGAGGTGGGTTATAGCATTACGGAGCTTGGAGCAATCTTATTTGCTAAGCGTCTTTCTGACTTTGATGGGTTGAAACGTAAAATGGTTAGGGTTATTGTCTATAAAGATAAAAGCAAGATTGAAACCATTCGTGAGCAAACCTTTGACAGGGGATATGCCATAGCTTTTGAAGAAATGGTTGCATGGATTAATAGCCAACTTCCTGCAAATGAGGAAATAGGTTCTGCTTTGAGAAAAGAAGCACGGATGTATCCGGAAATTGCTGTTCGAGAGTTGACAGCAAACATGATTATCCATCAAGATTTTGCAGAGCAAGGCTTTCCGATGATAGAAATCTATTCTGACAGAATAGAATTTTCCAATCCGGGACAACCTCTGATTAGTGTGGAGCGTTTTATTGATGAATATCAATCAAGAAATGACTCTCTTGCTGACATCATGCGCAGAATTGGTATTTGTGAAGAAAAGGGAAGCGGTATGGACAAGACCATCTTCTATGTGGAATTATATCAATTACCGCCAATTCGCTTCCAAATTCAAGAAAGTCGGACGACAGCTACAGTCTATTCATACCGTAGATTTGCCGACTTGGATAAATCTGAAAGAGTCAGAGCCTGTTATCAGCATGCTTGCCTTAAATATGTTTCCAACGAGAAGATGAACAATCAGTCCCTCCGTACACGTTTAGGCATTGAAGACAGAAACTATCCAATGGCGTCAAGAATCATAAAAGATACCTTAGAGACAAAGTTGATTAAAGAGGAAAGTTCTGAAGGAAGCGGTCGCCACAACTATATTCCATATTGGGCATAACGCATGTAATCATCATGTAACTGGCATGTAACTGAAAGGCCGAAGAACAGAAGGAGTTAATTCTAAAATGCTTTTAAATAGAGTATTAAGTATGCACTGGGCATGTAACTGGCATGTAACTGAATATGGTTTCAAATAAAATTAAGGATTAAAAACGACAACAAGTAATAATAGCGATGGTGAATCAGAATAGTGATTATCTTATTGATAACGCCAATTACAATGAATTGCTGCAACAAGCCGTTGCGGTGATAGAGACAGCCCGCACAAACGTGGCTCGCACTGTTGCCACAACCGTAAGTAATACCTATTGGGAGATAGGAAAATTGCTTTACGAGCGTAAGATTGACAGCAAACATGGCAGCAGTGTGGTGAAGAAATTGTCCATAGACCTTAAAGAGCGGTTCCCCTATATGGGCACTTCACCGAGACAGCTGTGGAACATGAAGGCTTTCTTCATGCGTTATAAAGATAGTGACGCAAAAGTGCTACGCTGCGTAGCACTTTTGCCATGGAAACACACGTTGCTATTACAGAGTAAGGACCTGGATGACGATGCCGTGTTATATTACGCCCAAGAAGATATTGCAAAAGGATGGAATGCGGACTTGCTTCTTAATGCCATCAAATTAGAAATGCACAAGACGCATACCTCATTGGTTGTAGATAACAATTTTGCTACCACCCTTCCCGAGCCTCAAGCCCAATATGCGAACAAGATTCTTCACAGTTCGTACAATCTTGGTTTTCTCGGTGTGACGGAACCGATTCTTGAAGCAGAATTGGAACACCGTCTTGTAGAGAAGATAAAACTGTTTCTACTTGAACTTGGTAAAGGTTTCACCTATATTGGCAATCAGTACCCGATAGAGTATAAAGGCAGCAATGGAATTGTTGATTTGTTGTTTTTCCATCGCGGTCTCAGATGTCTGATAGCAATAGAATTGAAAGCGGGAAAATACAGACCGGAATACGCAGGTAAAATGAACTATTATCTCTCCATCCTCGACCGTACTGAACGTGGTGAAGGTGAGAACCCGTCTATTGGCATCATCCTTTGTGCCGAAAAGAACCATGTGGATGTAGAACTGTCGCTTGACGGGCTGGACAAACCTATTGGAGTGGCTGACTATCGCTTGGTCATCCCACAAGAGGAACTAAAACAGATAGTTCAGAATGAGATTCAAGCGTATGATAACGAAAAGCAGAACGAAAACGAAGAATAATTATGGCAAATAATAACGATAATAAAGTCCTCAATGTTCCATCTCTGAGATTTCCGGAGTTTACAGAGGAGTGGGAAAAATGTAAATTTGGTGATATTGCAACAGGATTTGACTATGGTATGAATGCTGCTGCCAAACCTTTTGATGGCGAGAATAAATATATCCGCATTACAGACATAGACGAAGCATCGTCAACTTATAATGATAAGGATTTAGTATCTCCAGATGGGATTCTAACTGATAATTTGTGGTAAATGATCGTGATATTTTATTGGCAAGGACTGGCGCAAGTACAGGAAAGTCTTATCTGTATAGAAAAAATGACGGCAAACTTTATTATGCAGGTTTCTTGATTAGGGCAAATGTACCAGAGCATGACCCATATTTTGTATTCTCACAATTGCATACTCACAGATATTGGAGATGGGTCTCAATAATGTCAGCACGATCTGGACAGCCAGGAATTAACTCACAAGAATACTCTTCATTTCCTATATTTACAACCTCTTTACAGGAAGAAAGCAAAATCTCGATATTGTTATCTCTTCTTGACGAACGTATTGCTACCCAAAACAAAATCATTGACAACCTCCAATCCTTAATCAAGGGACTTAGAGACAAAACATTTACATTATGTACTCGGCATGTAAGTCTTGGAAATTTTGACAATATGATTACAGCTGGTAAAGATTCATCGGATAATGGAAATTATCCTTTATATGGCTCTACGGGCATTATTGGGAAAGTCACAAATCCAAGCTATCGAGAACGCTTAGTACTTATAGCGCGCGTCGGCTCTATTGGGAATGTACAATATGTAACCGCACCATGCGGAGTAAGCGATAATACGATTGTTGTACGAGGAGGAGATAAATCAAAACTGATATACCATTATCTATGTAGCTATAATTTTAAACGCATCACTTCTGGCACTACACAACCACTAATTACAGCCAGTGATGTCAAGAAAATACAAATACCCGTCATGTCTGAATCTAAAGAAAGAGAAGTCATAAAAATGTTAGACTCGCTTAATGAAAAACTTAATAACGAAAGAATATTTCTAAATTTACTTTACAAAGAAAGGTGTTATCTTCTTAGTCAGATGTTTATATAAACATCTGACTAAGAAGAAATTTCTTTTGCCGTTCTAACGACGATAGAACATTCATTTCCATTTTAATTTTATTATCAAGTACAGTTAGAGCATCTGAAATAATGCACATCTCCGCTTCTGCAATGGGAAGAGGTATTCTATTTTCAAGAAAACGCTGATTACTAATATTAATCGTGTTCTTGGCTCCTTTCTGTATGAGTGAAGAAAGATAGTTATTGGTGTTCAACGGGTTAAGGAAATAATAATGCAAATAATTTCCAACTGCGAATGAACAAGGTCGGTAAACGCCATATAAAGGAGATACCGCTGCAGGAGTCATACAATGACTTTGCTTGACGATACCATAGGGCTGATTACCAGTCGGAGATTTTGTATAGACAATATCCCCATTATAGACAACATGGTAATGAGCGGTGTCTTTTGCAGCGAAAGATCTACCCAAATACTCCACTTGATTGATAACACCAGCACTTACTGAAACAGAATGCACTGGATGATAAGCAACATTCAATTCGTTTCTTTCCGTGAGAATCTCGGACAGCATAATTTTTTGCCATCTGCCGCTTGATAACCCCTCACGACTCAAACGCTGTATAAGTCCCTTGATTAAGGATTTAATTTCTTGATGGTTCTCTCACATCCAAAATAATCCAGCACATAAAGAGGAAATGCGCTTAGCACCGCAACTTGGGGACATTTGTGATTAATATGCTTTTCTGATTGTTTTGAAAAAATAGCTTCCTGTGATATCAAAGAGATAGGCAAAGCAAAGGTATCATTGACAAGATAATTAGCTTTGTATAAGTGAGCAGTAATTAGTTCTTTCCAAACTTGTTCTGTATATGAATTTATATTTGACAATTGTGGTTTGCTATCAGTGGCGGCGATATTTTTGTAATGAGGTTCTTTAAAGCATCCGTCTTTGTCATGACATCTGTCTTTGTATGGGCAATTTCTGCGTTTACATTTTACTGTCAGCGATTTGAAACTTTCCATATCTCTGAAATGCCGTATGGCCTCCACCATAGGATAGCTTATGTAGAGTTTTCCTTCTTCAGTCTCATCGCTAAAAAAGGAAAGCATTTCTGTTATTTTATCGTCATCAGCCAATGTTGAATGGGCATCATAGTCAAAGAATAGATATATGTAAGCAAAACTATCCCGATTGTAATCTTTTAAAATTTCGGCATTTTTGTCTGTACGCTCCTTTAGTAAGGAAACTATATCAATTGAGAAATCTTTTTCTTCTTTAATGACACAATACAATTGGTATATCTCCGCATCAAATACGCATTTTATGGCATGTCTGTCTCCCAAGAAATTGCGTTCTAATTTCTCTACAAGCTTATCTTCTGTCTTAGCTCCCTCAAATATAAAAAGTGTTTTCTCTTTATTCATCATAGAAGGCTCCTGCACGATAGATTTTTTCAATGTTATGACCGAATCGTAATTCCTTATCTGTACAATCTGCTAAGCATTTGATCTTATTATTGTTTAATATAAAATTACAATCCGGACGTAAGAGTTCATTCGTCATCAGATATGTATTGTGAGATGATGTGAAAATCTGACAATCCAAATCAAACAATTGTTTGCATACTTCAAAGGCAAGACGAAAATGATAGAACGCATCAAATTCATCAATAAAAACAAATGATGCCTCATTCATACGTTTCAGCCAGAAATATAGTAACTGCAAAGAGCAGGTTCCAGTTGATGCTACTAGTCTGAAGGGTATTGTATTACTATCTATGACACAGAGGATTTCTTTATCTGTCGCATTATGCTCTACAAATTTAAACTTCTGTCCGCTTACTTTATAAAGGAAATTAGAAAAATCCTCAAGAAGTTTATTACTAATAATAAATTCGTCAAGCACTGTTACGCGTGTGTCTAGTCCGATAAATTCCGTTACATTAAGACTTCTGAACCAGAGCATCGAATTTACAAAACTGGTAAGTTTCATTAGATAATGGTCGGTGCCAAGAGGGAACGATGTCATAAGAAAGTTTATGATAGACACATTATTCGCATTGTCTTCAAGGTTTCTTTCAATATTCTTATCTATTGGAAACTGTTTTTTGTCAATTCTAAATGAGTTTTTCTTGCGTTCGAATACATTCTTATGGTTGACAAAAAGACTTTCTTCAACTAACAGGCCTCCTGCATTCTTTCCATACATATAAATTATGGTGTCTTCCCCAAATCTAAAAGAATATTCAAACACAACAATACGGGTATTGTCTCCTGCATAAATGAAGTTATTATAGTAATCTATTTTCTTCCATTTATAAGACAAGTGATACTCAATGTCAAACAGTGCTAAGCTGAAATTCGTCTTACCTGAGCCATTAGGACCATATATAATGCCATTTTTAATGACTCCGTCTTTTATAACATGTTTGTTGAACTCGTAATTAGCAGGATTGGATAAATCCCACTCAATACGATTGGCAAAGCCTCTATAATTTGTTACAGCAAATTTCGTTAGCATCTTGATTGTATATGATAGTTGACTGCAAAGTTACAAAATAAACATCACACTCCGTAATTTTTTTACGGAAATTCGACTATACAGATATAGAAATCGTTTAAATAGAACAAAAATTAGGAATAAAAGGTCATAAATGTTGGCAATATTACTGATGTAATATCCTTAATTAAAGGGATTATAGACGACATAATAAATCCGGAGTGCGGGCAATTAGTGACATTTGAAACATTATATAGCAAAGCTGGTGAGGGCGGAACACCCACTACATCAAATATGGATTTTTATGATAACGGCAATATTCCCTTTATAAAAATAGACGATTTGAACAATAAATATTTATTGACCAACAAAGACTATATTACAGAATTAGGACTCAAAAAAACTTCTGCATGGCTAATTCCCACGAATTCCATTATATATTCTAATGGAGCAACAATCGGTGCTATTTCTATAAACAAATATCCTGTCTGCACCAAGCAAGGAATTTTAGGAATTGTTCCTAATTCAAACATTGATGTTGAGTATCTTTATTACTTTATGCGTTCCTCCTATTTCCAAAAAGAAGTTGAACGTATTGTAACAGAAGGAACTATGAAGACAGCCTACTTAAAGGATATAAATCACATAAAATGTCCAATACCTGATTTAGACAAGCAAAAGAAAATTGGTTATACTCTTTCTGCATTATCGTTTAAGGAAGATTTTGAAAGCCGTCTATTAAATAAATATCAAATACAAAAGCAGTACCTGTTAAGCCAAATGTTCATATAAACATCTGGCTTAACAGGTACTGCTTTTGTCGATCATATGTTTGTTTTATGGCAAGAGCATTATCTACTTGATTTTGCAGTAATGAGAGCGCACGACCAATCTTAACTTGCAAATTATATGAGGGTATCTTGAATGTCAGTTGTTCAAAAGCTTCCATATTCAGATTACGCCTTACCACACTTGCCCCTTGTTCTGACACAAGCTCATAGTTGTATAATGCCCGATGTGTTTTGAGTATGAAGGATATAAAATATTTGTCGAATTTGGATGATACCTTATATATTTTATATGATGGAGATACAATACCAACATCAAACCTATTATTATAGTTGATGTTGCCCATCCAAAGGTTTTGAGGGCTTAGCACAATATCATGTAGATAAATTATTTTGTAGCCAACATTATTTTCGCTTGCAATATCTTTCGAGAAATACTCTCTTTGTGAATAAATACCCTTAACAGTTGAACTTAAAACCTCATGTTGGTTGTTAGTTTTGCTTTTTTCTATTCGCTCCGTAAGTATATCACATAATCGTGTTGTTGTCCACGCATCATTGAATAATAACTTATCGCCTATCCCTTTAATTAAGGATTGCTGTTTCTCAATGATTTTGTTTTGAGTGGCAATGCGCTCGTCAAGTAAATGCAATAAAGATACTATTTTTTCCTGCTCGTTTCTTTTAGGATAGCATACTTTTATTCTTCGTACTTCATTAGCCGATATTTCAAGGAATGTAGAGCCACAAGCATTTCTGATTAAATCCTTTCGTTTTGTCTGTATTAAGTAATATAGAAACTCAAAATGAATATTTGTTTTGGCTATCAATGACTGGAATCCTTGGTTTGTTGAACACTCCATAGTATTTATTGAGCATTCACCAACAGTGGCTCTTGTACTTAGAAGTATTGTATTTGCTGGAAGTATTTTAGCACTTGAACACTCCAGTCCCTGAACTGTAATAGTTCTTTGACTGTACGTTACATATTTATCTTTTCCTATTTCAGATGGTGTAAACCATTGAATGTTTCCATTCCAATAACTGGAATTATTTGTATCGGGAGTTCCACCTCCAATCACTGTTGCCAACGATGCTAATGTTGTTCTTTCCCACTCCCCCGTAAACTCCGGGAATCTCAGAGATGGAACATCAAAAACTATATTTCTCTAATTATAAAGGACATTTTAATCTACACGATTATGACAAAGAGAACAATTAGAGAAATTGCTGCCGTTTGGAAAGAAGACAAACGGCACTATGTGAAGCAGTCTACACAGGCTGCGTATGTATTGATTTTGGAGAACCACCTACTTCCGTTTTTCGGTGAGCAGGATGCCCTTAGTGAAAAACTTGTGCAGGACTTCGTGCTGCAAAAGCTCGAGCAGGGACTAAGTGTGAAGACAGTGAAAGACATCTTGATAGTCTTGAAAATGGTCATGAAGTTCGGAGTGAAGAATGAATGGATGGTACATTCGGAGTGGGATATAAAATATCCTACATCATCCGCCCCGAAAGAACTGGAAGTTCTGACCGTGACAGACCATAAAAAGATTATGGATTACGTCCGTAAGAACTTCACATTCCGCAATCTTGGGATTTACATCAGTCTATGCACCGGACTGCGAATTGGAGAGATTTGTGCTTTGAAGTGGAGCGACATAGACACCGACCATGCAACCATCACCGTGAGCAGAACCATCGAAAGGATATATATCATTGAGGGAGAAAGCAAACACACGGAACTGGTGATAAATACCCCAAAAACAAAAAACTCATATCGCGAGATACCGATGACAAAAGAACTGCTCGCCATGGTGAAACCGCTTAAAAGGATTGTAAACACAGAATATTATGTTCTGACAAACGAGGAGAAGCCGACAGAGCCACGTACATACCGCAACTACTACAAACGGTTGATGGAAAAACTCGATATCCCCAAACTGAAGTATCACGGGCTTCGTCACAGCTTTGCCACCCGTTGCATAGAAAGCAACTGCGACTATAAGACGGTGAGCGTACTGTTAGGGCACTCAAACATAACGACAACCTTGAATCTCTATGTACACCCGAACATGGAACAGAAAAAACGCTGCATCAACAAAATGTTCAAATCGTTGGGAAAATAACATGCTTGGCACTGCTATGTTTATTGGGCAGTGCCATGCTTTACCAAAACAGACTTATGAAAAGAAGCATGTATAGCGACCATTTCATTTACAAACAGATTTATTATGTTATTTAAGCCTGTTCACTACATCATCAGAATAGGTTTATTTGCCTACTAAAAGAGGAATAATGGCATTAAGTTCCTTGTCAATTTGTACAGGTTTTCTTTTTGTAGGGCTATTAATTCGCGTAACTTTAGAATACATAATTGGCTGTCAGTTGTATCAAAAATGATCTCATTTGACAGCCAATCTATCACGTTTGAACAATCATATCCTTGCGTAATAGCATACAGCCATGCCGTAATCAGAAGTCTTTTCGCACGGTCTGGATAGGTATAAAATCGGATTTACTGAGCAATATTTCCAAGCATTGTAGCCACAACAGGCAATTGCATCATCGTTGTTTAATATGGTAAGGATAACACATTGTTTCGGTTTGAAGCGGTTTTCTTCATGTTCCATACACTCATATTGCGCATATGAACAGCCCTGTAAGTGGGCTTAGTTGCGATAAAACACCTATGTCTTTTGCGGTCTTCATGCAAGGCATTTTGAAAAAATCCGTTCTCATTTTCGTGTTAAACATCGTGTTAATTTCTGTAGAATACAATCATTTCACAGCTTGCTGACGCACAAAACCTGTGGATTTTGAGCGGTTTCCTCCCGAACAGAGAAAGCATCGCTTATCTGTCCGGGGGATTAGGCTACCCATACCTTGTTTTTCGCCCTAAAACAGGCTTCAAGCAGGTTGTGAATGGTCGGCAAGCCGAAACATTTCTACCAACGGAAGTTCGGGTCATACCGGTACGGCTGTCCTTTCTTGTCTCCTGCCTGCACAAGCGCACGCTTGTTCTTCAAGAAAGCGATGATTGCAGAGACATGGTTGTTGCCGACACTACGTCCAAGCGCCTGCGAGTAAGCGGACTTGACCGCTTCGGATAAGTCCTTGTAGAAATACTCCATGCCTGGCTTCGGGTAGATGATGGCGAGAGCCTCGCGGTGTTGAGCTTCGGTTATCGAAGTGTAAGGGTCAAACTTTCCTTTTGCCGGACGACCGACTGCTTTTGTCTTGGGCTGATAGCCTATGACCTGTTCCGGCATCGCCATCTCCCCGCCGACAATCCTAAAGGCGAATGGCTGGAACATCTCCGAACGGGTAAGCAATGGCTTGACCACGCTGACGCTTTCGTCCTCGCTGTCCTTCTCCACCTGCATCACCGTCTCCGCCTTGTTGGCGAGCTCGGTGCCGAGATGTCCGCGTGCGTGCTCGTCAGCCTTGTTCTGGTGGAGTATCGTGTGAAGATGGAACTGGTAACGGTCGGTCCACTGCATCAGCCTAGAGATAACGGCGGTGGACTCGGACGGATTGTTGATGTCGTACAGCAGGTCACGCACTCCGTCTATGATGACCAGTCCGATGTCAGGCACGGCTTCCATCGCTTCCTCAATCATCCGCACACGTTCCTCCGGTGTGTACTGCCGCAATGCAAGGAAGATGAAGTTGGGATTGTCCGTGTCCGTACTCTGTCCGGCAAGACCGAGGACACGCTTCATGAGCCGCTGGCAATCCACAAGACTCTGCTCCGTGTCGATGTATAGAACTACAGGTTTGTCCGGAGGAAGCGACACGGTATAGGCCAGCACGTAGTCACCGCAGAGTGCTGCCGCAGCCATTGCCGACACATTGAAACTCTTCTTGCTCTTCGCCTTGCCGATGGAGGCGGAGAAGTTACCGAGGGTTCCGACCTGTACTCCTCCGATGCGCAAGACGACCGGAGCATCGACATATTCTGTCTCGACACTCAGGCGGCTTTGCAGCCATGAGGTGCCGTTGCTGTTCGTGTCGCTTACCATGTGCCCGAACGTTTAGGTTTGCGTCTGTGTCCGGCTGCAATCGCCTCGTTCTCCTCCTCCGGTGTCATCGGCACCGCAGTCCTGCGGTTACACTCCAGCCACTTGTCAAGCTCGTCCTTGTAGAGCACATAACGCTTGCCCGGTTTCGTTGCCGGAATCTCACCTTTGGCGAGTTTGTCATACAGGGTTGCTTTCGGGATGGTGAGATAGTCGGCCGCTTCATCCACCGTCATGGGGATGTGCCGGTCAGCGGTCTTCGGTTGTCTGTCACTGCGCAGTTCGGTAATCATCTGTCTGATGCCGCACACCTCGTCAAGGATGCGTGTCACTGCTTTCGGGAGGTCGTTGAAGGATAGTTCCTCTTGGGAGTTTGTCATATCTAAATCTTTTTGAAATTAAAAACCTGCCGCAAAGGAACCGTATGATGTGACAGTGAGAACAATAACCGTGAACAATTGGTAAATAACCGCACTATAACCATTTCACGCGCTCTCCCGATGCACATCGGTGTTGTTTTCTGTTGCCGGATAGTGAAACTTAAGGCTGTCAGGTGAAGGACGGTCAAGGGCAATCCTGTCCGCGGATGTCGTCTTGGTCATGTTCTTGAGCGATGGCAGCTCTACGTCTGACAATGCGGAAGCAAACAGACGTTTGGCAAACTGGGCGCGGCACTCGCCATCGTAACCGTTGCACCTGCCGAGACGCTCGCCTATGTTCCAGATGAAGTGGCAAAGGTCGTTGGTACTTAACCGTACACGAAGACGGATGTCTGACGGCTTATAACTGGGATTGGAACACCAGCAACGGATTTCATTGCAGAGATGTTCCATATCTTTATCGGCAACAAACGGTGGCATGGTACGCCCGACATATTCCATGATAAAATTCGTCAGTTCTGACTTTGCTTTAGCCTGCCGTGTTTTGTATTCCCGACAGATGATTTTGTAATCAACAGGATTTACTCCTACCTCATACGTT
>JAMPEL010000077.1 GCA_023665185.1 Roseburia sp. | reverse complement strand
AAATGAACCGAACTCCGCCGAGGTTGCAAAAACGCGATTCTACGGAGGGTTTTGAACCCAAAATCCTAAGTAGACAAATAGAACAATCCGACCGACTAAAAGATTCATACAATCAAGCAAAAATGCGCCAATTCAGCCCAAAAGCCCAACAAAAGCCCAAATTACAAGGTGCTGAAAATTTATTTCCAAGGCGCACCGATTTTTTTCGCAAGGCGCACAAAATTTATTTTCAAGGTGAACAAAATTTTCAAAGCCCGTTTTTCGGCCCAAAATCGGGAGTTTTTCAAGATCATCTCCTCAAAAAGAAAGAAATCAACTTTTCCATGCTCCGAAAAACAAAAATGGATTCTGGACCTGAAAAAAGACAATTTTAAGACAAATTTTTCATAACTCACTGATTATCAACACTTCCTATTTTGACTCTAACCATGCGTTTTTGGTCTAAAACCGCATACTTTTCACTAAAAACATATTCAATTGATTATCAACCATTTATCAACAAAACATCCGAAAACCGATCACCAACTCAAAGTCGGCAGCCGCCCCAAATGTTAAAATTAGCCTTCCGCCCAAAGTGACATAATGTCAAAACACCTCCTGCCCGCAAAATGTCGTCCTGCAATATGTGTGGTAGAATAACTCAGGTTTGAGACTTCCGTTTATAAAGCACATACAAGCAACGTGATGGATGTATGGATGTACACACAGTACCTTATAATATGAAATGTGGTATATAGCCAATATACACCTTAGCTATATACCACACTAATGAATAAACTATTATCTTACTACGACCTTGAAACTCCTGCCTTTCGGTGCCATTCCGGTAAATATCCTCACGAGATAAATGCCCTTCTCCGAGGTGACATTCACCACCGAACTGCCATCGGTTTTTACCTTACGCACCATTCTGCCATCCATGTTGTAAACCGCCACAGTAGTAATCTCATCGTTTGCCGAGGCCGAACATACAATCGTTCCGGCTGCCGGAGAGTAGCAACGTATGGCATCGGTAGCATCGTAATCGTCAGACAAGTCCAACAATGTGGTCATGTAATATCTGCCATGCACATTCGGCTGCAATTCCACAGGTTTGCCTGCCGACAGCAATTCCGCGCTGCGGGTCGCCGCATCATAAAGATAGAGGGGCTTGTCCAACGCTTCCATTCCGGAAAATGTCACTTCCACTATTGTCTCATTGCTTCCGCCTGACAATCCTATCGGTATGTAACATACATCATTCAAACGGTTCACTGTGGCTGCCTTGGCTCCTGCCACAGTATAGAGCACCGGTGTGGTGTCGAGATTGGAATCGAAAATGGTCTCAATGTCTTCCTCTTCAAAGAAATCGTCATCAGCCACCTCACTTACTACCACTACCGCATGACTGTCGCCGTGGCGCGACTTGGAATGAAGCTCAATTGCCTGCTCCGAATCATTCCGCCGCTTCACTCCCTCTACAATCTGCGATACGAGTCCCTCTTTCGGTACTGTCATCGATGGTCGGAACTGGATTTCCAAATCGCTCCCCGCTCCTTCTTTTGCCTTCACAAAGAACGACTGGAACGGTTTGATATAGCCTACTTCCGCCATCTGCATCTCGCCGGCCACCACAGTCCAATACACATTCTCCAACAAAGGATTTCTCTCGAAGAAGCGCGACATGTCGAGAGTCGCCATATAAGGATTCCCAACAAGCACGTACTTGTTCTCTTCGTGCGCGTTCTTTGCCAAGCTCAAGTTGAATACACCTGTAAGCGCATTCATGTCCGTAGCAAGACGGGCATATTCAGTCTGTACCTTTTCCACGTCTCCTATGCGCCCGCCTTCTGCCTTGTCCGCATAATCATAGTAGTCATACACCGTGTCCTGCTTTGGCAGACGGAACAGAGCCTTCTCGGTTATTTCCGCATCCTTACGGGCTTTCAGCGAGAAACCGTATCCTACATTATATGGCACTTCCACATCGTTATATACATGGCTCCATTGCGACCATACAGTCTCAACATCGCTTCCCCACTCATAATCAATGTCCGCCTCATAATGGTCGCCCTCGTGCTCGGCACGGATGTCGCCCTCAGGCACAATCACCTTTGATTCCGAACTGTCCCAACTGCGCTGGTACACCGGATAGCCGCTGCGGCTGTAACCCTGTGAACGGTTGAAACTGATGTCCTGAAAAGCCTCTGTCTCCTGACGTCCCTCGGCAATGCCGGGCTTCGAGAACGGTGCGTACATATCGCCGGCATACGTGGCAAGCAAAGGCGAGGCAAGCGTGTACCATCTTCCGCTTTCAAGCTCAACCTCCACCCATGCCTTTCCATAGTCGAGGAAATGCTGGTAGCGAAGCTCGGCCGAAGGCTTGAAATAGATTTCCTTGCAAATGTTGCCGTAGAATTTCTCACACTCATACACGCTCTGCTGTGCGCCGTGCTTGCAACTCTCTGGCTCTACCTTCACCATAATGTCATACTCGACATTCTTTGTTGCCTGTGACTTGTCGGCACCCATCATTCTCGAAAGTATTCCGGAATGGACATCGCGCGAAAGCTCAAACAAATACGGGGCTGTCGCATTGGAAGCCACAGTCACTTTCGTGAATCTCATTGGGATGTAGGTGTCCAACCGGCTCAGGCCGGCTATGCCTCCCTCGCCATAATCGGAATATCCGTCGGTGTTTTCTATGTTCTTATACAGTTCTTCCTTTGTGGAACGGGTCCAGTTGCCATCGTTCATCCAGTTTGTATTGAACGGCACGTTTCCTGTCCATGTCACATACTCAGGCACGATTTTCATGGTGAAATACATCTCGCCATAACACCTGTTGTGCTCTTCCTTGCTCTCATCTTCGGAATCATAAAACTCAAACATCAGCTCATACTCATATCCCTCATGGAAATCGAAATCCGCATTGCTGTCTCCATCCAAACGGATTTCCACAAACATCCTGTTCGTATCGACATAAGCTCCGTCACTGAAATTGGCAATGGTTTTTCCTTCCTTTTCCTTGTTCAGAGGGTCATTAGTGGATACTAGCACAATTTCCTTACACAGCATCAGCGGACGCTCGGCACCTTCATTCATATTTTGGTAGCTATACGAATTGACCGGGATATGGAGCGGTGTCCCCGACTTCATATTATTAATCTGTCCGAGTCCCACACGAACATTCGCAAACTCATAGTCATCAGGATAGCGCACACCCTTAAAGCCAAGCCTCATCTTAGGTCCGTTGTGCTCTGCCTTTACAGTCACTTCCATCGGGTCGGGACAAACCTCATATACCTTTCCGTTAATAGTCACACTCGTTACCAAAGGAACGGCATATATATTATAAGTAACTCCAAACTCGTATGTCACCCCTATCAGCGAGTTGTCTCTTCTAAGATAGACATAACCATCGACTATAGCTTGCTTCAGTTCCTCTGCAAAGTCTCCGTTGTATTCATCGTGCCATTCGTCATCATCGGGATACTGTTTTCTATACTCGTTCAAAGCAGCTCCCAAGTTCTTCGGCCTGCCAGGATTGGCTTCAACATCGCTTTTCTTCATCACAATCCAGTCGAACTTGTTATCTTTCATCACGACATTTCCACCGGTGTCCGGATCAGGGATAAGCACCTCACCTTTCAAATTGACTTTCGCCTCGCTGGCAGTACATTCCACAGGAATCGTATTCAGAATCTGCCCGTTCATATCTGTCAGTCGGAGCGACTGGCACATAGCGATGAACATGTCACTATAAACGGAGCATATCACAGAAGGTTTTCCCCATAAGGTTTCGTCAGTCAAATCGCTCTCGCTCACATTCTTGGACATGTCGGCAATCGAAACGAAATATCTCTCGCTGTTGCCGGAAGGCAATGCAAACGATTTGTCGGCAACAACAAACATGAGATTGCCGTTATCGTCTGTCTCATAACCGTAATCCGCCATGTTCGCTCCCTCCGGAATCAAAGACAATGGAGTAAACACCACCTTCTCATATATCGTGCCGTTATCCGCAATACCGTCTCCGTCACTGTCATAGATGTCCGTCACCGGCTTTCCGTTCTCGTCACAAATGCGATAGAAAATATCTACAGTCTTTGCCGTCACATTTCCAAGCATGGCGTTAATCACTTCGTATGGAACTGTAATCTTGAGTTCCACATCCTCGTTGTTACAAACGGTTTGCCTCTGCGCAGTCTCCACTTTGGAATTGTCCAGATAGATACGTATGTCATCAATGGCATAATCGGCACCATATGTTTTAGCACAATAGTTATCCATCGACACAACAAATGTCTCATAATCTTCCACCCCAAGACTCTTGTCCATCATGACACGTCCATACACTTGATACCATTTTCCAAATTCCGATGCACCAACTGTGCTGAAATCACCGGTAACAAACGCATTTATCAGCTTACGGCTTGTCTCATTACCCTCTGCATCAGTCTTTATTCCATAAACTTTGAATATAATCTGCGGTGGTACATGACTTGCATCTTCTGTCATATTAGCTACTGCTGCTGTAAAAATCAAAGCTGCTCCCGTACACATCTCTCCATCAAAAGAAATCTCTGCCATAGGACGGGTTTCATCTGAGGCATCCACATAAAAGAAACTTCCATATTGTGTACCATTGGTATGGAAATGGGTACAATCGTACAACTCTGTCTTATACCAGAAATGCTGTATAAAATCTGCCTGACCATTCTTGTCATCGGAAACACCCGGCATATTCATGGATTTCAAAATCGTATAATCTCCATGGATAGGAGCAAGTCCTATATTATATTTCTGACCAATATTAGAATAGAGCTGAGGATAGCAATATCCATACGATGAACGATGGAAATCAAACGGACATGAACTCATGTTATTGAAAGGGTCTGTCGGTTTATCCAGATTATTATAATCGTCAAAATTAATCTGGGCAATAGGCAGATAATGCGCATTCATATAATCTACATGACGATAATAATACTTTTCCTCTATCTCTGTCAGCAGTTTCGGAGATGAATTTGCCAAAAACTTGACATTATATCTGCCTATAGGACTGGAATTCCCATTATCGTCTGCTGCGTATGCCACAAAATAAGCAATATCTCCGGGTTTGAATGTCACATGCTTAGTTGTCTTCTCGGTAGTGAGTCCTTCCATATAATCACGAGAAGTGTAGTCACCTTCCAACTTCGACAATGAAACAGCAAAGAAACATCCGTTTTTATCTAAAAGATTTTGACTGTTTTTTTTATCAAAGTCACGACAATACTTGCCTGTCGATTCATACACACGCCATTTTATATGTGTAGCCTGAACCATATCATCGCCAAACTCTTGTATCGGATTTCCTTCCTCATCACGTCTCGTAATCTTGAACGGATAGAAATAATAATTGGAAGCAGTAAGTGTCTTCACTCTAAAACGTGCTTCTCCCTTGCCGTTCTCGTCCAATCCTACCGTAACCCAAGAGCCGCCCTCAAAGTTTTCGCCCTCATATTCGGGATATTCAAGAGTACGGCGTATCTCATCAGCCTCGGTACGTGCCGCACGAACCACAAATTTATATCGTATAGAAAGTGTTGGCTCATGCTCCCAATATTTATTTGAGTTATACGTAATGCTTCCATCTGTGTATTTACTCACATCACAGGCTATAATCGTCTCACTCCATTCATCCGTTTCCGGTGCCGTAAATTTCACTGCGGCACCATTATTCACTGTTGGATTACTGTCAAGCATGGAAACAAAAAGTCCTCTTGACAATCCATTATCCTCAAAATATTGTTCTTTCAGAAAGTTCCCGGCCTGTCCATTATATGGTGTCATTTCGCCCATACTCTTAACGGGCATATAGTCCGTATTCCAATCATACCATCTTATATATGCCTGATGTTCAAGGTCATTACCATCACCATCCACCTTTTCAAAAGGCAATTTCATATCTATCGTCTCTCCTCGTTTTACATAAATCTCATAGATATATTCATGTGTTTTCTGACGTATCCCGGCATTAACCTGCTCATAATCACCGGGTGCATTGGCTATACCCTCATAATGATTAAAGACTTTCAACTCATCATCCAATCTCAAAGTGTACACGTACTTCAACTGGAAATCAGGTTCCTTAATAACAATACCGCCTAATGTCTTCTCAGGCTTTTGATTGGACATAAGGAATACGACCTTATACTTTGAATCCGGCAATGATACATGGATATTATTCAATACTATTTGCAATTTACTGCCATCAATATTATGTTCACCCAAAGAACCATTATAAATATACCCTGCACCCTTACGATAAGAATAATCGGAAGACCCGGTGAAAGAGACTCCATCATCCACAACCTTTCCACTCTCATCCTGCACATACCATTTCAAATAAGCATTTTTGAGCTTGCCTTCTTTGGATTCATAGTATTTACTCACATCCTCTCCAAAGTCATCAAACAAGTTCAAATCAACAGAATAGGCATTGTCTTCTGTCGCACAATACACATATTTCGTACCATAAATCGAATCAGGTTCTTGCCCCGGTTCAAACATGTTTTCTATTTCCTCACGAGTCTTTAGCTCATAAACGTATTTCAACTGGAAATCAGGCTCCTTAATGACAATGCCTTCCAATGATTCAGGCTTTTGGTTAGACATAAGGAACACAACCTTATACTTTGAGTCTGGCAATGATACATGGATATTATTCAATAGTTCTTTAAACTTGTCATCATTGGCATTATTAAGTCCATTAGAATTATAGATATATCCAACACCTGGACGTTCAGAATAATCGGAGGAAGCATTTGCAGAATTGAAAGAAACTCCCTCCTTTACAATCTTTCCCTCTTCATCCTGCACATACCACCTCAGATAAGAATGTGTGAATTTGTCTAGTGCATCATTATAGTAATCCTTGATACTTGTTCCAAAGTCATCAAACAAGTTCAATATAGCGGAATAGACGTCACCGTCTGCCAAACAATACGCATCTTTCGTACCTGCAATCGATTCAGGCTCCTTGCCCGGTTCAAACATTTCGTCTATTTCCTCACGAGTCTTTAGCTCATATACATATTTCAACTGAAAATCAGGCTCCTTAATGACAATGCCTTCCAATGATTCAGGCTTTTGGTTAGACATAAGGAACACAACCTTATACTTTGAGTCTGGCAATGATACATGGATATTATTCAGTACCTTTTTCAACTCTGCATCGTTAGCTTCATTATTCCAATGATAATGAAGTCCATTGGTTGTTTTCTCTGAGTTATAAATATATCCAACACCCGGACGATCAGAATAATCGGAAGAAGCATTTTCGGAACTAAAAGAGACTCCTTCATCCACAACCTTTCCGTTCTCATCCTGTACATACCATTTCAAATAAGAGTTTTGGAATTTGTCTGATGTGTTATTATAATACTCCTTTATACCCTCTCCAAAATCATCATACAAATTCAAAGTGGCAGAATAAGCATTGTCTTCTGTCGCACAATACGCATCTTTCGTACCAGTAATCGATTCAGGCTCTTTGCCCGTTTCAAACATGCTTTCTATTTCCTCACGAGTCTTTAGCTCATACACGTATTTCAATTGAAAATCTGGTTCTTGAACAACAAATCCGCCCAATGTTTCAGGAGTCTGATTAGACATTAGGAATACAACCTGATATTTTGAGTCAGGCAATGATATATGGATATTATTCAAACAATTCTTTAAGTTGTCACTGTTAAGATTCCATTGATCACCAAAAGATCCATTATAAATATACCCTGCACCCGTACGATAAGAATAACCGGAAGCCCCCGTGAAAGAGACTCCCTCATCCACAACTTTTCCACTCTCATCCTGTACACACCATTTCAAATAAGCATTTTTGAGCTTGCCATCTTGGGAATTATAGTAATTCTTTATACCCTCTCCAAAATCATCATACAAATTCAAAGTGGCAGAATGAGAATCACCGTTATCCTCACAAAGCACAAGTTTAGAACCCGTCACTTGTGCAGGCTCTTTTCCCACTTCAAACAGATTCTTCAGTTCTTCTTCCGTCACCATATTGAACAGGAACAACGCTCCTATCTCCGGTTCTTGATAAGAAGAATTACTATCCAAAGAAACATGTCCTTTAGCCATAGCACATGCCACTTGATACTCCTGAATGTCCACTCCATCAGGAATAGAGACGCTGACATCATACTTTTTATTTGACAAATCTTGATTCCAAGACCACAAATAAAGACTCGTCGCACAAAAGCCATCATTATCAGGCAAAGTAGCCAGTTTATCTCCGGTCGCAGTCATTGTCCACGAAGACAAATTCTTCACCAACTTTCTCTCACTGTCTACAATGCTCCATCTGAGATAAATCTCTGCGCCATCAGTTGCTCCAAGCGCATCTTTTATCTGTGAATACTTGTCCGCTAAAGAACAATTCACCTTGCGGTCATCACCACACAACGCATAAAATGACTTTGTTTCTTTAACTGTGGACAAATCCTGTAAATCAGCGGATTGAATTGTCTGTCCTTTTACTTGCTGCGCACAAGCAAGCAGAAAAAGCACCGTAACAAGAACAATACGGCTTACAGCACAAAAAGAACAGTTGTTGCCTCTATGCCGATTATTTCCTATGAAGAGATTCACTTTCATAACTATATTCTTTATACCTATTAGATAGTCTGATAAAATATTTTAGAAACAAAGACATTCAAAATGTTGTATGGACTTTGCGGTTTGCCAGAACAGTCGTATTTTCGGGAATGTCCAATATATTCAGCAAACGATAGGTAAGCATACGTCTTGCCCCTCCCTGCTTTTTGACAGCCACCGTCAGCTCATGGTATGCGGCTCCGTTGCGCCCGCTCTGATCATACATCTTTCCAAAAATATAGCCTCGCCTTGCATCCCACACCGGAATACCTCCGTTGTCGGAAGCATCCTCTATGTCGGAAGAGCCGTCAAGATAAATGGAAAGATTGCCAGACTCACCGTTGACAGAAAGTTCGGGATTGGTCCATGTTTCATACGTCCAAGTATTCTCAGCCGTTCCATACGGCAGTTCCTCACCGGTAGAATACCTGCTCACCACCGGTCTGATATGAAAATGCCCTCCGGCATGGAATGTGCATGTAAAAAGTCCGTCTTCCTCTTTGACCGAAGCCGGGTATACTCCTATCGGAGGAAAGTCGTAAGGAATGACATCAAGCTTGTAGTCGTCCAGACTGACAGGTATGATTCTGTAATCATTGCGCGCTATGTAGTTCCAGTATCCGCTGAAACCATCGGCATTGGCATCATTGATAAGAGCGTAGCGCAATTCTTTCCGCTCACTGTCTGTCTCAATATCAAGCGTAAGGATAAAATGTCCGAAAAGATTCTTCGGCACCGCACATTCATTGATGTAGAATGTTTCGGACAAGGCTGTTGTTTGCGTGGCATTTTCCGATGCACTGACCATCAGCCCGCCATCTGAAAAAACATACTCAAAGTCGGATGTCTCCGTCTCTTCCGGTAAATTAGGTCTAATAGAACCATGCACTGCCTCCATTGTATTCTCTGAATCTGTTCCGTCCGCATATTCAGGCAGCAACATAAGATTGCCTTCCGCATTTGTCGTGACATCGGAAAGTGTGACACTTTTGATTCGCATATCTTTCCCCGACTCGTTGAAGAAGCAAAATTCCATCTTCGCCAACATTCTCACGACAATAAGGTCACACTCCATACCGTCAGCCACTGTCATCACCTGCTTGTTGCTCATCGGAATATTCTGTGAGGGCAAAAAGCCATTGCCTGATACCGAAAAGGCAGCCGATTCCATAGTGCCGTCCAGCCTGCCTCCCTCTGAAAGCGTCATGCCAAGAACCTTTTCAAGCTCCGCCTTGCTTATATTGGCAAACGTATAGAATGTCTTGCGCCCGGCTGTGAGGCTCACGTCCCTTATCTCATCAATCTCCTCGTTACCCTCAGGAACAGCATTCTGTTCTATAATTTTCTCTATATTTCCAGATTCATCAGCCACTACTGCAATCCAATTTCTCATCATCTCGCTTTTGTCCGCAACAGCATTGTTATCCTTCCATGCCCGTGTCGTACTTTCAGCCTTTGCAGAAACCTTTACAGACACCGTGACCGTCTCTTTACCACCGTTGCCTGTCCCCGGCTCCTCATCGCCGGCACACGCAGAAAAAAGCAAAAGAGCCAAACAGAGTGTACTATATTTCATTCGTTTATTCATAGGTCATTATATATAATATATATGTATATCCAAACAAACAGGCTCTTACATTTCAGGACAGACCATTGATAAAGTACCGCCCCTACATGTTTATCACATCATGCTTGTAGACATCCCATTTCTTTACCTTCACACTAATCACCACACCAGTATCCTCATCATCGGTCATTTCCACATTCTCAATGCAGATACGGTAGATGTTGTTGCGCACCACACCATACTTCATAATCTCCGTATCGGCAGTACCCTCGTATCCCTCTGGCGCAGCATGGAGCAGATAACGGATATATACCTTGTCGCTCCACGTTGCGGTTTTAGCTGAATAATACTTTCCCTTGATGACAATACCCGTGGCATAACTGCCGATACGGTTATCATTAGGTCCGCTCAACTGAGGCAGCGTATTTTCCATCGTATAGCCCAGAATATAGTATTTGTGGTTGTTGTGTTCCGCACTATAACCGACTGTATGCGGATAGCTCAGATTGTCCACATTCACCACCCTGTACTTGTCATCAACCTGCAAATCGTCATTAATCAGCAGACTGGTGTTCAAGGCATGTATGCCAATAGCAGCAAATGAGGAGTTCTTCCGGCTTGTCCACGGATCAATGACAAAGTTAGTGGCATGACCGTTTATATCCTTCCGCTCATCGCCCAGATAAACAGTCTTAGCCTCATCAGCGACAGACGCTGTGACTCTCTTTATAAGAAAAGAAGACTCGTTCAGACAATTCACCGGCATAACATGAGTAAGACGGAATATATCTCCCGTCTCTGTTGTTTTGTCAGCAGAACTGACCACCTTATACTCATAGTAGGGGCAACCTTCCATTTCCGTCTCCGAAGATATGCGACACGCTTTGTCTGCCGGCTCTATGTCGATACGCGCCGCCATGCGCTCTATGTCCACTTCCGCCATAAACGGATTGCTTTCGGAACCTAACGGGTTATCCTCATCCTCGCTTTGCGCTGTGAGATCAACCACTGCGTCCTTCTCGGAAGTCATGACAAAACAGTCGCAAGCCGCCATATTTGAAATCTGTGTCAGAGAAGCGAAGTCGCATCCCGACCACACTTTCGACACAGGGTAGTCGCGCACCTCACTCAACTTCATTCCTTTCAGTCCTGTCAGGTCGCCGGCATTCGCTATTGCCACAATATGATATTCTGCCTTCTTCACCTCCTTCGGCATTTTGACAACCTGACTCCGGTATGCCACATCTCCATAGCCGCCACTAATTTTTGACATCACAGGAAAATATACAGCAAAGTCTATAACCGGCTCATTCGTACTGTTTATTCCGGCATTGCCGTCTTTGTAGAGAAGAAGTGTCACATTATATATATTGTTCTCATTGAGCACACCATCTTCCCTGCCCTCACCGTCCTCACCGCCATCGGGATTATAATCAGGGCTGTCCGCAGAGCGCGTAGGCTGTACACCCGAAGCCACCTTTATACCTACACTTATATACCCATTATCCTCGACCATATATTCCAAGTCCGCCTCTTCCCCGTCAAGAGAACAAGCGAACAACACAGCAGTGACTGCCATCAAAAACAGCATATCCAACAACTTATGTTTCATTATGAGTCCGAGTATTTATTTTGTTTGCTATTTATTTCTTAGAAAGAAGATGCAGGCAACGGGGCTTTTCCCGCCTGACAGTTCCGATATTCCGAATCAGAAGCCATTGCATGAATCTTACAACACTTCTCTTTGTATACGCTTGCTCCATGAAAGCACGGAGATGGACACATCCACGTATCTCCACTCATCGCCTTTCAGAAAGAAATCAAGCTTGTAGTTGTATTCCCTGTCCAGAAATTCCTGACGGCTGTAACGCCAACGCTCATCGGCATTGCGTCCCTGAGCAAGACAGTCGCTCAGGTTGATAGCCGCCACCTCCTTGTCGGTCTTTTTGTTGCGGACAACAAGAACCGCGTTCTTGTCAGCCTCATCATAATACATCAGACGGTTGAACATCAGCGTGGCATGTGCCGTGCGCTGAAGCACTTCCGTTCCATCGTCATTCGTAAACTCTGTATTCCATATATTATAAGGTGTATACAGTATGTCCTCATCCGTATGCAAGGAGTTGTCGAAACTCAGCCATCCGTTGTTGTCCACTATATACATTTCATAATCCTCTATATCAATGTCGGCAGGCGAGTCAATCTGATGGAGCGACACCGTAAGCATCTTTGTATCGCGCACGAGAGAGATTGTCTCGTAGGTAGGCTCATCCGACATCACACTTATGGGAGAAAGATCCATTCCGTGCCACAAGGTGTCCAACGGCATTCCTTCGTTATCCACAAACGGGATATGGTCGGTGCTCACAGTCCTCGTCCCTGCCATACGGTCGAGCTTCACAGACAGCCGCTCCATATCATCGCCGACAGACAATGACGTGCGGCGGTATTTCGCGCCTCTTCCCGTCTGTGTGTCGGCATATCTCTTTTGGTTCGCCAACGCCACAAACTTATATTCCCCGTCCGGCAGGTCGGTAATGTGCATTCTGTAAGCATAGTCCGTGAGCGGAAAATAGTCTGCCGCAGCATTGTTCTCTTCCGTATAGGAGCGCACAAACTTGCCGTCGGCATCGAACACATACAGTGTGACAGACCCTACATGGTCTCTGAACATATCGGAACGCGGTATGTTATAGTCGTACTTGAAAGACACGTACAACCCCGTCGGACAGTCGTCCATATCTGTCGTCATCATGTCGCAACCAGTCATGCACAGTCCGAGAAGGAATGTGGCGACACCGACACCTGTTGTTTTCAAGAAATCCATATACCCGATTCTTTTTTCCTTAATATATATATTATCGCCTTGCGGCTGCTTGTCTTCTTCTTCAAAATAGCGTGGAACGCAAACATCCTCTGCTCCCACCGTCATTGTCTCCACAGCATGTAACTTTCTTCCTCAGGCCGCGCCGTGTCCCGCCTGCCGTAATAGTGTTGTTTGTGTAAAGGATAAAATAAAAAGCAGAGGCGGTGGATGTTCCGGCAATGTGTGCCATACACACACCACCTCTGCGATACAATCAGTTGTGAATGCTGTTTACACAACTGCATTTCTATTAGAGAATCACGCTCTGAGTACGCTTAGCCCAAGAGAGGACTTTAATTCTAACTGAGATATAAGACTCAATCTCATCATCCGGAGTGCTGTCACCTGTAAGATTCGGCACAACAGGAGAACCAATCTTTTTGATAGCTGAAATAGAAATATCATACCAGTTGTTACGAACCATACCATAACGACCAAGATAGTTCTTTGCAGCATTACCCGGATATGGAGCCGAAGCAGACGGTGCAGAAGTACTTGGTTCCCAAGAATTCCATGGAGTAAGGTCGTCACCAAAGTGCTGTACATAAACCACATAATATGCGGCACCGCCTATAAACTTCTTTATCTTGGTTTCATTTATATAATTAAAGATAGCCTCATCATTAGGAATTGTAGCACCTTCCTTTACTTTTGCTGTACCAGCTTCTGTAAGTTTCACTCCTGTAGTTGTAACAAAACCTGTTTCCTTATTATAATCTGTATTAAGGTCAAAGTCTTCCTCATCAAATGTTACAGTTGTTTGTCCCTCCGGCACAACACAATTCTTTTCAAACCAGTCTTTCACAGTTGCACGTGAAAGGTAAAGTCCCTTCAAGAAGCTAATAGCATCATCTTTTTTATAAATTTCATTGGCATCATTCACTGTGTAGAAATCTTTACCATCGTCCAATGTTGCCTTTACCACTACTGCTGTTGTATTCTGATGTTTTTGATATGCCACTGTAAAGGTATTCTCCTTACAATATTCAGGATGAGTATCGCCCAACTCATTCCATTGCATCTTGTCAGAAACTTCGAGCTGTGTCAAAGCTACAGTTTTTTCATAGTTCGGATCTAAAGCCCAGTAATAACGATATAAAGACTTTTTTGTCTCAACAGGGTAACTACCTACAAAACGATATTTATTTGCATTATCACCCAAACCTTCACTGCAATAATCCAAATAACTTGTACCGATTACATTGCGAACAAGATATGAATCAGGATTAGTATTAGTAAGTCTCCATCCATCTATTTTGTAAGCAATGGTCTTCTGTTCACCTTTATCATCGACTCCCTGTCCATTAAAAGAACCTGTTGTATTCGCCGCATTTACAGTCGTTTTTGCAACTGTACGCTCCACATAAATATCACCGGCAGGATTAGCCTCTGCATCCTCTCTTGTATTTTTAATACACTTACGATCTAACATGACCAAAGTTTTCAATTCTCCTCCAGTCGGATTATCGTTTCCACCAGGCAGTGTACAGAATGGAGAGTTAAGCATCATGATTTTATTATCATTGATAAAACTTTGTGATGCTGAAACAATGTATTTAGAAATAAGTAAGTCGTAAAAATTAATTTATACTAAGCCGCATGGGCAAAATTGATAT
>JAMPEL010000076.1 GCA_023665185.1 Roseburia sp. | reverse complement strand
TGTAATTTTGACTTTTTGGGCACTTTTGGTAAGAAAGGGTGTGTTTCAGCTTGAATTTATATATCTTTTAGTCGGATGGATTGTTCTGTTTGTCCACTTGTTTTTTACAGATTCCAAACCTCCGTAGAATCGCGTTTTTGCAACCGTGGTAAGACTCGGTTCATTTTGAGGCGATTCTACGAAGTTCGATTTTAACATATCAAAAATCTCAGAAAACCACAACGACAACGACATTTTGTCACATTATTTTCACAAAAGACAAAACAAGGCAAGAAAAAAAGCAAGAAATAGCAATATCACAAGAAACGACGGCAGAAACATTCATCTTGTTCGAGCTGCAACTGCAATTGCTCCACACTGTCGAACTTGCGTTCCTTGCGGACAAAAGCCACAAAGTCAATATGCAAACGGTGGCAATAGAGATTACCGGAAAAATCCAGCAAATGCACCTCGATGGTGCGGTCGTTTCCGTTTGCGAATGTAGGACGGCAACCGATATTCATCATGCCAAGATACGAAGTGGCGGCAGCTGATTCTTCATCCAGTGCCCCGTCCTCCTGCTTCATGGTGACACGCACAACATAGACCCCGTTGCCAGGAATAAGTTTTTCATCGGACGACACGGAGATATTGGCTGTCGGGTATCCGATTTTACGTCCTACACGGAATCCACCAACCACAGTCCCTTCTATGAAAAACTTGTATCCAAGCAGTTTGTTGGCTTCTTCAATGTCGCTTTCCTGTAGACACTGGCGGATGAGCGACGAGCTGACTGCCATATCGTTATCGTCAGTCAGTCCTTCCGCTCTCACCACCTCTATCCCGGCTTCCCGCCCATAACGGACATAATCCTCGAAACCCTCGTTCCGATTGTGGCCGAAACGATGGTCATAGCCAATGACAAGCACCTTGACATGAAGGCGGTCGCGCAGAATATTAAAAATGAAATCCCGGGCTGTCAGACGCGCAAGCTCAGGAGTGAAATCGAGCACTACTGCCGCATCGGCTTCTGTGGCGGACAGCAGCCGCTCTTTCTCGTCCAAAGTGGTAATCAGTTGGGGACGGAAACCTTCTCTGACCACTGTCAGCGGATGATTGGCAAAGGTGACAAGAACAGACTGCAAGTTCCTACGATGTGCCTCCTCCGCCACTCTGCCTATCAGAAAGCGATGTCCACAATGCACCCCGTCGAAAAAGCCGATTGTCGCCACACATGAGCCACATCTTATATCTTTGCCTATGATTTTCATCCGGATTACCTATTTATATTATATAGCAAACAAATAATGCGGCTGCAAAGTTACTGATTTTATCCGAAAAAAAGATAACAAACGAATATCGCTGCGGCAATCCCCGCAAAATCGGCTATCAGTCCGCAGGCAACAGCATGGCGGGTGTGCTTTATTCCCACACTGCCGAAATAGACAGCAAGAATGTAGAATGTGGTGTCGGTGGAGCCTTGAAACAAACTGCTCAGACGGCCGGCAAAGCTGTCGGCACCGTAAGTGCGCATCGTATCGACCATCAGTCCGCGGGCACCGCTGCCGCTCAGGGGCTTCATGATAGCTGTGGGCAAGGCTGCCACAAAATCGGTGTCGCCTCCGAAGAATGCCACTACCGACTTTATACCGCCTATCAGTAAGTCCATACCGCCGGAAGCACGGAACACCCCGATGGCGACAAGTATGGCGACAAGGTAAGGAATGATGCGGACTGCCGTAGCGAAACCGTCTTTTGCGCCTTCGATAAACGACTCATAGACATTTATTTTCTTCACCACACCGGCAAGGATAAATAGCAGAATGATGCCGAATAGGATGACATTGGCAGAAATGGTGCTCACAGTGTCCATCATTTCTTTGTCCATTTGGCTGAACACCCACACTATCGAGGACACTATCAGGCACATCCCGGCAAGAGTCGCCAACAACACCGGCTGCAAAAGGTTTATCTTCTGATAGACACTGACGGCTACGATTCCTGCAAGAGTGGAGAAAAACGTGGCTATCAGCAACGGTATGAACACATCGGTGGGCTGGGCAGCCCCCATCTGCGCACGGTAGACCATGATGCTGACCGGAATGAGAGTAAGTCCGGAAGTGTTGAGCACAAGAAACATAATCATCGGATTGGAAGCGGTGTCCTTGCGAGGGTTCAATGCCTGCAAACCTTCCATAGCCTTCAGTCCGAGCGGAGTGGCGGCATTGTCGAGATTCAGCATATTGGCGGCAATGTTCATGAAAATGGAGCCTGTAACAGGATGCCCTTTTGGAATGTCAGGGAACAGACGGGTGAATACAGGCGAAAGCCAGCGCGACATGATATTGATGATGCCGCCCTTCTCGCCGATGTTCATGATTCCCATCCACAACGAAAGCACTCCCGTCAGCCCAAGACTGATTTCAAAGGCTGTCTTGGAACTGTCGAAAGTGGAGTTTATAATTTCGGGAAATACATTGACATTACCATATACGACTGCCTGAAACACGGCACAAATAGCCGCAAGACAGAAGAAACCTATCCATATATAATTCAGCACCATAAATATATCCGAAAAAACAGTTGAGGTATATTAGAAAAATATTTGGTCTGCCAGCCGGCAGAATGCCTTGAATTTAAGTTGCTTTTTGAGGGGTGTTCAACAGACTACCCGATTTTGATGACAGACTCCTCGATGTTTCTGACAGACTTCTTTGACAACAGACTCCTCCGTCGCTACGCGCCACCTCCCCTAACTTAGGGGAGGAGCTATATACCTTGTCAATCAATCTGTTAGTTTCTACACAAACATGGTAACCAGGTTCCTCCCCTAAGTTAGGGGAGGTGGCGCGTAGCGACGGAGGAGTCTGTCATCAAAAGTGTCTGTCAAAAGCAGAAGATTCTACTATCTGACCAACTTCAAGACTTTCGCCTCCATCTTCCTGAACGAAGCCGCATCACTCTTTGTATCGAGCACCTTACGCGCTTCCTTCAACAACTTGCCACGGCTCTCAATTTCCGCATTGGTAAGCCATGTAACCGGAACACGTCTTGCTTTCTCCACAGCCACACTAAGGTCAGACCATGCCTCCAGACGCTCACGCTCCGCCTTCGTAATATGCATTACCGAACCGTGACGGGGAGTGAATGTGCCGAAAGTCTTCGTATCGCGGACGTATGTGAAGTTTTTCAGATCTGTCGATTTGCAGAATTGATAATATCCTTGTGCATAACAGTCGTACATCAGCACGTATTCATCGCTGTCAATCAACGGGAACACACTTGAACCCTCGACCGGATACTGTCCCGGTTTCTGCAAATGCTTGTACTCAACAGTGTAAGGGCCTGTCAGCGACTTGCTTGTGGCGCGCATCACACCCTGACGTGTACGGAAGTTGCCTTTCGCATTCACTACGCTCCGTCCTTCATCTTTAAAGAACAACACATACTCTTCGTTCTTCTTGTCATACACAATATCGCCATCGATACTTGCAGTTCCGAAGTCGAGCAACAGTTTCGGCTCAGTAATATCCGTAAAGTCAGCGTTGGCATACGAATAGAACAATTTGAAATAAGGCTGGTTGAAATTCGGGTCGTCTGTCGGGTATTCCCAGTCATGACGTCCTATGCTGTAATAAATCATGTACTTCTTCTCTACCGGGTCCCAAATAGTCTGCGGTGCCCATACGGCATGAAGGTTCTGCCGGTCAAAGCCCGCCAGATTAGGGAAACGCGTTGGAAAATCAATAGCCGTGTGCTGCCAATGGATGAGGTCTGTCGATTTCATGAGAATCAAACCGTCATTGCTCTGCCATCCCTCATCGCTCCGCATGTCCGTCAGCACCATATAAAAAGTTTTTCCGTCCTCGCTGCGGGTGATATGCGGGTCGCGAATACTCTTTTTCAGCGCGATTGTGTCGGAAGCCACTACCGGACGTCCCTCATTGAGAGAACGGTAGTCGTAACCATCGTCACTCAGCGCATAGCGTATCTGCTCTCCATACGGACTGTTGTTGGAGAAGAAAGCAAAAAGATAGCTTGAATAAGGGGATTTTTGTGCCTGCATTTGATGTGGAGCGACACAAGCCAATGCCAATGCCGTAGCTCCAAGTAGTTTCTTTATATTCATGATTAGAAATAATTAATTAACGATTTGTCTGCAAATGTACAGAAAAAGGCGCATTCACTATTGCTTTTCCACGAAAAAAGCAATGTTGCCGGCAGAAAAAGAACTCTACGACAAAACATAATGTCGGAAACACAGAACGAGCACGACATTCTCAAATTTAAAAAGGGGATATTCTCATTCATCTGTTCGCAAAATTGAAACATTTAAGAGATTCTCTTGCGAAGAGATGTATTTTATGGGTGCAAAGATACAAAGAATTACGTAAATCCCTCAAAAACAGAGAACTTTTTTTGACAAGACGTGACAATGAAAAATTTTTTTTGAAACAATGTTGCAAAAAAAATCCATTGCCGGATAATAAAAATCTCAAAACCAAGAATATAGAAAAGCGGTACATCTCTTCGCAAGAGAGGTATAAAAAAGCGAGCCAAAAAGGGGACTCCGGACGCATCAAATCATTTGTATATACACTTGTTGAAGACGCAAGAACAATATAGTGTGACAAATTATTTTTGTATGGGGAAAGAACAAGTTGGGAGCACAGGGGATTTATCTCCAACTTTTACGAGAAATATGCGTAACTGCTTGAAATGCAACAATATTTGCATTCTTGCAGGATTGATTGAAATGTATAACATCGAAAGTCATGACTTTACAGAATGAACCGGAAAAGCAGTGGTTCGTCATGCGTGATTTGAAGCGTGCCAATGCCAAACTGCCGGCATACCGGCTTCTTTTGGAGAGACAGATTGAGGTATTCACCCCAATGAAATGGAGACTGGTGTCGAGACAAGGCATCAAGACACGCGAGGAGGTTCCGTTCATACAAGACTTACTATTCGTACACGACACACGTGACAATATCGACCCTATCGTAGCAAAGACCCCTACCCTGCAATATCGTTTCCTGCGCAACACATACCGCAAACCAATGACTGTTCCGCCAACGGAGATGGAACGGTTCATCCGTGCAGTCGGCACATCGGAATCTCCACGCTATTATCTGCCGGAAGAGATAACACCAGAGATGTACGGACGAAAAATACGCATTATCGGAGGCCCTCTCAATGGTTATGAGGGAAGTCTGCTCACCACAAGAGGTTCCAAAACCAAACGCTTGCTGGTGGAAATTCCGAACCTGCTGGCTGTGGGTGTAGAAGTAAATCCCGAATATATACAGTTGGTGAATGAGAAAAGCGGCACCGTGCGGAAGTAAAGAGCCAACAAATGAGCCTCCGGCTTAGATTTGTATATTTCAAGAAAACACGGTATATTTGTCACGATATAAAGATTATAGATATGGCAGATATGACAACATTATCCTCACCGCAGTTGATTGTGACAGTAGAAGACGCGTCAATTATCAACGAGCTTAAACGCGCAATCAAAATGATGCGTGGGGTCAGTAAAATTTCAGTTGTAAGGAATCCCCGAAAAACAGAACTGGAATTGGCACGCAAAGATGCACAAGCCGGAAGAGTCACAAAATGGGAGAATGTGGATGAAATGTTTAAAGGAATTCTCGGAGAATGAAATACACCATTCTTACAACTAAAAGATTTGACAAAGCCTTACAACGTTGTGCAAAACGAGGCTACCCGATAGAAAAATTGCGTACAGCCATCAAACTTCTATCAGAGAATGGTTCTTTGCCCAACCAATACCACCCACACTTATTACATGGCAACCATTGTGGAGAATGGGAGGCACACATAGCTCCAGACTGGCTTCTGATATGGGAACAAGATGACGAAAACTGACATTGCTCATGTTATCGACTGGAACCCATTCAGACCTATTTGGAAAAACAAGAAAGTAAAAGTTGTACGGAGTATACCAAAGCAAGACAGTGAAAGCCAGTAAGATTTGCGACAGAAGCAGAAGGGATTCCGTTGTCATTTGACACTGTAAAGACTTTATAATTTGCGAATTAAGATTATAGATATGGCAGATAAAGAAGAAAATATCACAATAAAAGAGTATACCCGTTCATTGGGCGGATGGATGGAACAGATGCAACTGTCGGCAGACTTGAAAGCTACGGTAAGAGACGCACAGGTTGTGCTTCTGCCAGCAGGCTATATTGATTGCCCGGAAGCGTTTGCTCATGACGCACTCGATTTTCTTCATTACTGCCAACAAGCAGGAACACTAAAAGCTGAAATTTGCTGTACGGACGAGAACTTCACACAGTTGGAGTTGTGCTCATTCAAAGTCAATATAGGCAGAATATTGGCTTTATCGACTGTCAGCGGAACAATTTTCTGGAATTTGGTAAGCAGCTACATATATGACAAGTGCAAAGTATATATGGAGCAGACAACGACCATCGAGATTCCTGAGCAACCGGAATACATGAATGGACCGGAATGTTCTTTCTCTGTCATCATTACGGATGCAACGGGAAAGAACATAGAAGTGAGCTATGACGGTCCGGCATCGAAAATAGACAAAGTGGGTGAGACTATCATCAAACTTACACAACCAGAAGTCCCGTCAAAAGACTCCCTAAACTGACAAAAAGCTATGGACTGGGCTACAACTGTTTCCAGCTTGAAAACTGACGGGATTGACTACAATGTCATACTCAAGGAGATTGAGGAGGAGAAGATACAGGCACAAAGTCGGATGCAGCCGGAGATAGCCAATGAATGGTGGAGCCGATGGGCAGTGGTGACAATACACCAAAGATTCACAAAAGTGTATGATTTGTTGTCCAACTCGAAATTCTACGAGGCATGGTGTGAGGCGGAACAAGTTGAGATAATTTTGAAAGACTTGCTGCGCAACTTCCCAGACATGTATTCCACAGTGAGAGAACTCCATACGTGCATTCATAATTTGCAAAGCCTCTATCCCTACAAACTTTTTTGCAGCCATGTAATACACATCAAACAGGAAGTATGCTCTATATGCGGGCAGCAAAGAAGCGTGCGCCATTTCTGCGGTCATCGCACAGGCTATGTGTACAACGGCGAAATATGCCATAACATTGTGACAGACTTTGAATTGAAAGGAGTAGACATTGTCCTTAACCCGGCAAACAAATACTCCGTACTATTCACTCAGGGTTCGGACGGCAACCGTCAAGACAACTACGACTATACATTACTAAAAGGATTAATGTCTGCTTGGAAGAAGCCCTTCCAAAGATGGACTTACAAGATTGACATTCAATATAAATCGCCAGCCTCTTTCCCGGGCATAACCGACTCATCCTTTTGCCCTTGTGCCTCCGGCCTTTCTTACTCTGAATGTTGCAAGAATAATCCGGAAGGAATAAAGCACAAGTGCTATACTATCATAATGGGTAAGGAATAAGGGATATTTATCCAATAATGAGGATAAAGTTCTTCTTTATATAAGCACAACATCGGAATAACTTTGAAACGTATACAGGAAAACTATTACCATAAAAGTTTACTTGCAAAAACAAAAAATGACAGAATCATCTCAAAATAACAAACGTATTGCAAAGAATACGTTGCTTCTTTATTTCCGGATGTTGTTCATGATGGCTGTGCAATTATACACAAGCCGTGTTGTTCTGAATACTCTGGGAGTAGAGGATTATGGTATATATAATGTGGTCGGCGGTGTTGTGACGATGTTCGGTTTCCTAAACGCGGCCATGACCACGTCCACACAGCGTTATATAACCTATGAGCTGGGAAAACAGAACTTTGAGAGGCTGGGTCAGGTCTTTGTTACCAGTGTAAACATTCATTTGTTGATTTCCCTTATTATTGTAATACTTGGCGAGACTGTCGGGCTGTGGTTCTTGAAGGAGAAGATGATAATTCCGGAGTCACGTATGATTGCCGCCATGTGGGTGTATCAGCTGAGCATTCTTACCACAGTCATCGCTATTATGAGCTATCCTTATAATGCTGTTATCGTGGCGCATGAGAGAATGTCTGCATTTGCGTATATATCTGTTGCGGAGGTTGTGCTAAAGCTGGTTGTCGTGTATTTGCTTGTTATTGGAGATTTTGACAAACTTATACTTTATGCGGTCTTGATAGCCCTTATCCAATTGCTTGTTCGTTTCTTCTATTCCGGATATTGCGCAAGACACTTTTCCGAGACAAAATATTTCTTCTATAAAGACAAGTCCCTGTTTCGTGAGATGTTGGGGTTTGCCGGATGGAACCTGTGGGGCAATCTGGCGGGAATACTGTTCAGTCAGGGACAGAATATATTGCTGAATATGTTTTTCGGTCCTGCCGTTAATGCGGCGAGAGCTGTTGCTGTGCAGGTTCAAAGTGCTATACAGCAGTTCTCCGCGAATTTCCAGATGGCACTTAACCCGCAGATAACCAAGACTTATGCCATCGGTCAGCTGGATAATATGCACCGTCTGATATACAGAAGCAGTAAATTTACCTTTTTCCTGTTGTTCACCTTATGTCTTCCCGTCTTGATGGAGACACCCGCAATACTGAGAATATGGCTGAGGACTGTGCCTGAATATACAGTCATATTTCTTCGTATAATGATTCTGACAATGCTGGTAGACTCTACCGCCAATCCTTTGATGGTATCGGCCGCCGCAACAGGCAGGGTCAAGGTCTATCAGTCTGTTGTGGGAGGAATACTTCTGTCCATTGTTCCAATATCATATTGTGTCTTGAAACTTGGCGGTGAGCCGTGGGCTGTGTTTGTTGTCCATCTTGTAATATGCTGTGTGGCATATGTAACGCGTCTGTTCATTGTACGGCCGATGATACGGCTAAGCGTGCGGCAATTTGTCTGTCAAGTGATATTGCGTTGTGTTATTGTGGGTGTTTTGTCCGCTGTTATTCCTGTGACACTGTGTATGGCGTTGCCTACAGGATTGCAAAGTACAGTCCTCGTCATAGTGGCGGGCCTGTTAAGTGCCGGAACTTGCTGTTTTTACGTAGGACTTGACAGGCATGAGCGGCTTGTTGCGACAGGCAAGATAAAACAATTTGCACAAAAATTCATCTCAAAATGAAACAGCGAGCTTCATATTTCGATTTCCTTCGTGGAGTCGCAATTCTTATGGTGGTTGCAATTCATACCTATTCAGATGGTGATTTTTCTTCTCTTGATGGGATCTTACAGTTGACAATTAGACAGTTGGTAGGATGCCCTGTACCTTTATTTCTTTCCATATCTGCATTCTTTGTAGGAAAGAACAATATGATTGATAAGGGTTCAAGACATCGTTTCTGGAAAAAGCAGCTTCCCAAAGTGTATATACCTGCACTCTTATGGTCAATACCCTTGTTTGTGCTTTCATTAGAAAGAGGAAAGAACTTGCCACATAGTATGATGAATTTGCTTACATGCGGGTATAGCATATATTATTTTGTTGCATTGATAATACAATTCTATTTGCTATTACCTGTCTTGCAGACTATAAAGAATAAATATTCTATAGGGGGGGGGAATTATAACTTGTGCCATTTCATTAATAATGGTTAGCATGATTGCATGGGGTGGTATGAATAGAATGCCTCTGATATGCTATGCCGGACCTTTCGTTACATGGGTCGTTTTCTTCTATGTTGGTTTAGTATTGTCAGAGTCTTCACGTGAATACTCACTAAAGTTGCTGTATGTGTTGTTTCCCTTGTCTGTACTTCTGATGATTTCTGAAACATCTGTCTTGAAACAAAATGGTGAGTCTGGTTTTGGCATAAAACCATCTGTATATATCTACTCTCTTATTGTGATAATGATTTTATTCTCGGCAAAGAACCAAGAGCGTTTTAACGAAACACATTGGATTAATCGCATTTTATGCCGTTTAGGAAGAGCCTCTTTTGCAATATATCTCACACATTGTTATATCATCATGTTATTGGGACATTATATGGTGGCTTATTCATGGTCTGTTAAATGGTTTTGTGTTACACTCGGCACATGTCTGTTTGTTTTTATCGGTAAGGCGGTACTTCCTCAACGAATACATAAGTATATTGGATTTCAATGATAAATATAACCAATAAGCGGGGCTGTTGTGGGTGCTCAGCCTGTCTGCAAAAATGTCCGCAGCAATGTATTGACATGCGTGAGGACAAGGAGGGATTTCTATATCCTCATGTCAATACGGAATGTTGTATAGACTGTGGTTTGTGCGAAACTGTCTGTCCCTTTCTCCATCCGGGCGGAGAACATGTTCCCAAAAAGGTTCTGGCTGTGATAAACAATGACGACAAGGTGCGGATGGCCAGCAGTAGCGGTGGAGTTTTTACCCTTATTGCGGAGCGTGTCATAAATGGCGGTGGAGTGGTGTTTGGGGCACGCTTTGATGATGATTGGCAGGTAGTGTTTGATTATACAGAAAATATGGATGGACTGGCGGCTTTTCGCGGCAGCAAGTATGTGCAAAGTCGCATTGACGGTTCATACAGAATGTGCGAGCGGTTTCTTAAGTCAGGCCGCAGGGTCTTGTTTACAGGCTCTCCTTGCCAAATTGCCGGGCTTAACCATTATCTTCGCAAGCCATATAAGAATCTTCTCACATGTGATTTTGTCTGCCATGGTGTGCCGTCACCAAAAGTGTGGCAGATGTATCTCAAGGAAGTGGTTGCCGCAGGCACTAAGGCTGTATCGGACATTAAGTTCAGAAATAAGGCTGAGGGTTGGAAACGCTTTAACTTTATCATTGCTTATGATAAGGGAAAGCAACGTATGTCGCTTTCCTCGTTCCATGGCCACAATCATTTCATGCGTGCATTCCTGTCTGATTTGATTCTGCGCCCATCATGCTATTCTTGTAAGGCAAAGCAGGGATGCAGTGGAAGCGACCTGACAATTGCGGATTTCTGGGGTGTAGGCAACCATTATCCGGAGATGGATGACGACAAGGGGACAAGCCTTGTTATGATAAACAGCGATAAGGGAATGGAGGCGATAGATTTTGCCCGAGTCCGTTATCAGGAGGCAGAGTATGCTATTGCGGCCCGATATAATGCGGGGTTGAAATCTTGTGTCCGTATTCATCCGAAACGCGAGAGGTTCTTTTCTGAACTGGATGGTTGTAATGATGTTGTCGGTTTGATAACAAAGTACACAAGACCGTCTGTGAGATCGCGGCTACATCATTTATCGGCAAGGGCCAAGAAATTGATAAAGAGGATTTTGAATATCGGGGGGGGGGTAAAAAAGCCTCTTGTATAGGGACGGAAACAAGTAATCAGGATTATCATACGAGTCAAAAATTGAACGTCTCAGGCATTACATTCAGAGATAAAGGGTCTGGATGGAAAAGCTATTGGATGAAGATTAATCTTAAAGTAAAATAATTTGTTTTATGAAGATAGGAATACTAACTCTTCCTCTACATACTAATTATGGAGGTATATTACAGGCTTATGCCTTGCAGACTGTGTTGGAGAGAATGGGGCATGAGGTGGAAGTGATTGATAAACCGATGTATAGAACTTCACCAAATCTATTGGTGAGACCTGTTATATATCTGAAACGTTATCTTTATAAGATGTTGGGAAAGTATAAAGGAGAAATATTGACCAAGGACCAGAACAAGCGAATTAGTATAGAACAGGTTTATACCCGCCCGTTTATAAACAAATACATACACAGGGCTGAAATGGTCTCTTTAAGAAATTGTCGAGATTTAAGTTTTGATGCAGTTGTTGTAGGTAGTGATCAAGTTTGGAGAGCATTATATTTTCGTAGTCTATGGAATACCGATATGACTGATGCTTTTCTTGGATTCTGTGCTAAAGATGTTAAGCGAGTTGCATATGCTGCATCCTTTGGAACAGATAAATGGGAATTTACGAAAGCGGAAACAAAAAAATGTACTGAACTTATACATGAATTCTCCGCAGTTTCTACACGTGAAGAATCAGGAATAAAGCTTTGCGGGGAATATCTAAAATTTGATGCTTGTAAGCATACTTTAGACCCGACAATGTTACTTTCAAAAGAATATTATATTAGTTTGTTTGAAACTGCGAGAACTCCTCAAAGTAAAGGAACTTTACTATGTTATATGCTTGATGAGACAGAAGAAAAAGAACAATTAATAGAGCTACTTGCAAAAGAGAAAAATCTAAAGCCATTCAAAGTGAATTCATGTGTAGAAAACCATTCTGCACAATTAGAAGAATGCTGCCAACCTCCTGTAGAACAATGGTTAAAAGGGTTTCACGATGCCAAGTTTGTCATTACAGATAGTTTCCATGCATGTGTGTTTAGTATCATCTTTAATAAGCCATTTATTGTTGTCGGTAATGTTAAGCGTGGATTAGAACGCTTTTATTCATTGTTGAAAACATTTGATTTGGAGCAATGTCTGTTATCTTCATCTGCGCGCCGTTTTGATGTCAAAGATATTGATTGGGTGCAAGTGAATTATAAGTTAGCACAAAAGCGACAAGCATGCATTGATTTTTTAGAAAAAGGATTAGAATAAATTCTTTGTATATATTACATATTCTTCATAGAAAATAAACATGCATAGTCCATTATTTTCAATAATCATTCCAGTATATAATACGGAAAAATATTTGCGGCGATGCCTTGATAGCATTCTTGCTCAAACATACAACAAATGGGAGTGTATCTTGGTGGATGATGGTAGTAATGACAACTCTGGTGCAATTTGTGATGAGTATTCCGATAAAGATTTGCGATTCCATGTCTTTCATAAGGACAATGCAGGTGTATGTTCCGCGAGAAATGCAGGATTAGCTAACGCACATGGTGAATGGGTGACCTTTGTTGATAGTGACGATTGGTGCGATAATGATTGGCTTGCAAATTTCATACAAAAAGAGTCTGCGGATTTAATAGTACAAGGATTTAAAGCTATTAATTGGTTGGGCAATCCGTGTGAAACAAAAATTCAACATTCGCATAAGTTTTATGATAAAACAAATGTTGGAGACTTTTTGAATGAGGTTGTTGCTCGTAGAAATATTGGCTATTTATGGTGTCGGGCATTTAGAACCTCTATTATGCGAAAACATGGTATTATATTTGACGAGCAATTACAGCTTAAGGAAGACGAAGAATTCATACTCCACTATATGACATTTGCAACTTCATATCTTACTGTTGTTGGGTGTTCCTATCATTATGATGTACCTAATTTTATTTTAAAATATAAGGATGTGGATGTTGATTGTCAAATACAGTGTAATGAGCGGTTGCTTGGTTATGCCTTATCTTTGATTTTAAGTTACAAACATGCATATATGAAAGAACTGTTGAGTCGGTTTGTGAGTCTTGCTGTTGTGAAATATAGAAAAAACATTACTGATAATCGGCAGGTATATAGCTTATACCGAATTATCTATAAAGAAAACGCTTCTTGTAATTTGAAAACAAGAATATTCATGATGATAGAACAAATGCCAAACTTCTTATCTGTCCGTTTGCATAAGATTGTATGGAAAATTTTACGAAGAAAATAAATCTAAACATTATAATATTATATAGCTTAATCAATAAACTTTATAAGTTTTGCCACACATATTCTTCTGAACGATATATTAAACATTTGACATATATGGAATAAAGTAGATGGAGAGTCCAAAATCTTGCTCCCAAACATATTTGACCTATATGCCACATATTTAGGTAGATATGATTAGAACTGAATCGTTAGAGATGAGATTCTTATCAGAATTATACTATCCGCATAAAAAGATTGTTATAAGCGATACACAAATCGAAAAACGGGAACAAAAACACAAGAAAAAATTCCGCGATGCTTATGACTTTATCAGTTTTATAAAACAATTGGAATAAAATGCTTAGTTTTGATTTTTGCTATGACTCAATAAACTTCATTTTGTTATTGGTGATGTTTTATGTCGGTCATAGTATTTCATCTGGAAAGTTTTATTGGCAATATGCAGCATGGGGTGCTATTGCATTTATCATAATTGAGGGGTTGAGATATGGCAGAGGAGTTGATTATATGCATTATGTTGATGTGTATAACTATGATTTGGAAAGTGGCCAACGGCTATTTACGGGTCTCAATGAGTTGTTGAAGTCCATTGGTGTTTCCGCAGTTCATGCATTTATGTTTTATGCCATACCTTTTATTGTTGGCGGCTGTACTTTGCTGAAAACGATGCGTAAATATGCACTATATACATACCCTTTATTTCTAATCAGTTTTATTTCATTTCATGAGGCTTTTATACGTCAGGCATTGGCTACATCTTTTATTTTTCTGTATGTCGTGAGGCTTAATAAAATATTGGTGGCTTTCTCCAGAACTAAGATAAAGGCATCTGATATATGTATGTTGATAATATATTTTCTTATAGCATATTCAATTCATTCTGTCGCCGCAGTGGGAATATTTGTTATTACAGTCATATTCATTTTTATCAAAAAACCATTGCCTTATATCGTAATCATTCCAATTTTCCTGATTGGAAAATTGTATCTGGCAAGTCATTTTGATTGGTCGTATATCAATGGTCTTTTATCTTTCATGTCCTCTCATGATGACAAATTGGCTTGTTATGCAGATAATGCAGACCGTTGGTTCTCTGATGATGCTATGAGTAATCAATATTCACGTAATGCTGTGATTCAGATTTTAGAAACAGTTGCGGATACTGTATTAATCTATTTAGGTGCTAAAGTGTGCCAGTATATTTTGGGCTTGCGTGTAATGGAGCAAAAACAAGGCAAATACATATATAGTAGGGCGCATGTTTATGTGGCTTTTTATAATGTATTTGTGGTAGGTGTATTGATATTTCAAACTTTCTTCAACTTGGAGATTGTTCGTCGCGTAGCATATTCGTGGTATTTATTTTGGTTTGTTCCACTCGCATTGGTTTTGTATTACAGAAAAAATACGCGCATTTTCAATCAAATGGATAGATATATGATGCTGTCATTCATTTTCTGGATATGGGACTACATCCGATTTTTATTTGTTTTTGATAAAGCTCCCATGTTTATTTGGGATAAGTAGATGTTGAAAATTAGTTTATATCAAATTTTCTGTGTATCTTTGTGTA
>JAMPEL010000075.1 GCA_023665185.1 Roseburia sp. | reverse complement strand
AGGCTCTGTCGCGGCGGTTGTGCGCCTCGGCAGTGCCTACGTTGCAGGGCTTGAACTTTATTCCTGTTTTCATATTCCGTAAGGGAAAGAGTGTTTCAATATCGCGGGTTCTTAGACGAAGGGTCTGAGCGAGAGGTGGCGGAGAGGGGTCTGATGATTGTATCACTTACTCTAATGTTATCTTGTTCGCTGCCTCGCGTTTGAGTTCACTTACAACATCGGCATAAACCTGTGTCGTGGTCACGTTGGTATGCGTGAGCATTTTCGACACGGTGTAGATGTCGGTGCCGGAGGCTATCTGCAAAGTGGCGAAAGTGTACCGGAAGCAGTGGAAAGTGATGTGCTTGGTGATACCTGCCGCCGCTATCCAGTCTTTCAGATATACAGGGCAGAGGCTTTTCGCCATGCCTTTGAACACCTGTCCTGTGCCACGTTCTCCACACAGTCTCAGTGCCTCGTCACTCAACGGCAGTGTCGCTTCGGTCTTGGTCTTCTGCGTTGTCAGACGCAGACACCAGCCGCCGTCGGGAGCCTCGCAGATGTTCTCCCAACGCAGGGCTATGATGTCGCTTATGCGCAGTCCGGTGAGGCAGGAGAAAAGCGATGCCGCCTTGAACACTTCATGCTTGTAGGGAGTGGCGGCGAGGTGTTTCAATTCCTCGTGGGTCAGAAATTCTTTCTTGGTTTTCTCCTCTTTGGCAGATTTTAGAAAAGGAATGATGTTGTCTTTGAGCCGTCCGGCTGCAACGGCACGGCGGATCACGGCTATCAGTTTGCCGAAATTGTTGTTGGCGGTCGAGGCTTTCATCGTCCCTCCCGATGGTGTTTTCAGTTTCAGCATATGTGTAAGAAAGCCCTGGCAGAACTCCACGGTTATGTCATCGAAGCAGCACTCACCTTTGGCATAGTTGCAGAAATGCTTGAAAGCGTTTTCCCAATTACGGTAGTTGGTGCTCTCGTTCATCGCCTCGCGGAAGTATTCGATGAAGCTCTCGCGTCCTTTGGAGTGGTCGATGAAGCCGAAGTCTTGGTTGATTATTGACTGTATGCGCTGACAGCGTATCAACTCGGCATTTTGAAGCATACTCTTGTTGTACTGCACCTCGAATTTCTCTTTCGGGTGAGCATAGATGTAGATGCCGAGATATTCGCGGCGGCTCAGTTTTCCGGTTCTCGGATTTCGGATAGCCGGATAGAAGTCAAGATAGAGTGACAGCTGACCGTTCTTGATGGGTCGCTTCCTCACGGTGACTTTGGTGCAAAGGTTTGTCATATCGTTGTTCGTTTTAATTGTTTTCAAAAGTCGGATTGCAAAGGAAACTTACAAAAGGTAGGGAAGAAAATAATCTGCTACCGCACGGAGTTCTCTTGTAGGAGTTTTGCCAAATCATAAAATCCGGAAACTAAAAATGGAATTATCCTCGTCCTTTCTTGGTCGATGTACTGCCGTTCTCCGCTTTCTTCCTTACCTCGTCCCAATCGGCTTTCAGATAGTACATCCGGCGGTTATACATCTTCCGCATCCTCACTCCGTAGGTTATGGCGAAGCGGCGCACCTGCGTCTTGCCGATACCGTATTTTTCATGAGGTCGAAGCATGAGTACCAATCTTCCAAGAGGTCTTTGCCGAGGCATTTGACCTCCGAAGCTATAGCCTCGTCCACCGCCTTTCGGGGGAAGCACTTGTGACCGTCCATCTTCACGCACGGTATGGAGTAGCGCATACGCAGGTTATAGAACCTGCCGTATGTGTAGCTGTATTTCTTGCAGATTTCCTCCATCGTATATACAGGCTCCGTCAGCTCCGTGCTGTCAATGAAAGTGTCCTTTACCGACTGCTTGTAGTCGGTGGACGGTTTCAGCTCGGATTTCGGCTTGCTGCGTGGGCGGCGCGGTTTGGGTGCTTCCTGCGCTGCCGCCTTTTTCACGGTCTTGGCAACTTGCAGGGAGAGAGGCTTATCTTCTTTTCCCTACTGTCGGCTGTTTTCAGCGGTGCGGTTGTATTCGTTTATCTTTATCATGTTGCAGAAATCATCTTTACCTCAGTTTGGGATAAAGAAACCAAGATGATGCTCAGACGAAAACGCGTCATCGAGACAATCAATGACCTGCTTAAGAACAGGACGCAGATTGTGCATTCAAGACACAGGGCGATAAGCAACTTCATCATGAACCTCATATCCGCAATAGGGGCTTACTGCTTCTTTGACAACAAACCGGAAGCTCTTAGAGGATACACTATCGAAAATGATAAACTGCTTGCTTTATTCTAAAGCTTATCCCGAACTGAGTTTTTTATGCTAATCCCGAACTCGTGCAAGGTATACAAGACGTTATCGGTTCACCTCTGTGTCCTACATTGGCACAAATTGCCCTTACCAATACAATTGATTCAAGAATAAGACCGGACTCTATAAACAATTTCTCACCGCGCCCAAAGACATAACATACAAGCCAAAAAAGGACGTGCCGAAAGTAACGGCACGTCCTTTTTGTACTTTTATTTCTGCGCTGTACAGAAACTAATTTCTGACAAGAACTTTCTTTTGTCCTACAATATACAAACCGGAATCAAGTTTGACAGACACCACACCGTCAACTACCCCACTCCATACAAGCATTCCTGATACACCGTAAACTGACACAGGAAGTGGTTTAGAGGAACGAAGTATAAGTTTTCCGTTATCGGTTGCCACTTCTACAGAAGACTTTTGCACAGAAGAGAACACTTCTTCTACCGCATCGACAGAACCCTTAAGCGGTCCGGTATATACAAGACGGAAATTGTCTGCTTTATACCACCGTCCGGCACGGACACCGATTTCGAGTTCCGTCTCCTCGTTCATAATCTCAATGTCCTCTATTTTTGCCTCTGTCAGATAGAAACGTCCGAAAGGATGGGCTTGTACGGCAACAGACTTGTCACCTGCATACATCACCACCTCATTGTCATGGTCTGTTCCCAACATCGCCGTCAGTCGGTAGTATCCGGGAACAAGTCCGCTTACAGTCTGGCTGAGACTCACACCTGTGGAGTCTGCTGCAAAACTATAAAGAAGGTAGTCGCCATCAGCACCCACACCTTTATACAACACATTCGTTGCCGACCTTGCAGCGGCTGTGTTGCCACCGACTTTCCATCCTGAGACATTTCCAGTCTCAAACGAAGGATTCGTTATCATCTTTGTAAAATCAACTTCCAAATCGGCTCCGGCATCAGCGATACAAAGTTTGTATGATTCGGCATATTCCAGAATATCGGCGGCATATTTCTTCACTTTGCTGGCTGTGGTGATAGTCTGCTCTGTGAACAGATTTTCCGCCACAGCAATGGAATCAATAAAATCAGCCGTAGACTGCTCATCCACTATGCCGCGATACTCAGAAAGTATGTCATAGCAGCTTGAGATGTTCTGTCCGAGAACGAGATAGTGAGGATCTAAAGTGACAGAAGAATACGCACGGAACTTAGACTTCACTTTCTCATCTGCAAAATATCCACGCATAGCCTCAACTACGGTGCCACTCTCTACCGGAGCAAAATACTGCGCCTCCTCGTCATTTATAAGGAACGCGCCGTCAGGAGTATCTGTGGCAACAAACGTACCCACCAGTGCAGGATCGGCATTCTCGGCAGGCAGTGTCCGCACAAGTGCATCCTGTCCGGAAAGGGTCTGCACCTGTTCTGACGAGGTCATGATTATATAAGTCTGTCCGGACTCAAGCTCTCTCACATTTGTCGTCCTGTTACTGATACCGGCTGTTGAATGTGAGTTCAGTTTTCTTGCAATCATACCATCGGGCACAGACACATTGCAAGGCACAGTGATAAGATACCAACGGTTTGGAGTCTGGGCAATATCAATGCTGACTTCCTTTGCCGTAAACTCACCTGCCGGCACAAAATCGTATCCCGGAGTAAGTACAAGCTTTTCGCACACAGCCGAAGCGGCAGATATAATGTTCACTCCTTCCGCCTCAGCCCCGTCGCTTACATAGAACAGTGCGTTAGGATTTGTCTCCAATGGCGCGATAGAACCAATATGACTCACCTTTGTCAAATCATACGAGGTAGCAGTCTTGTATGCAACTTTCCTTGCAATAGTAAGGAAAGCATTAGGGTCCCAATTGCCTTCCAGAGCCAGACACCCGTTGTCATATCCCGATACGTCAAGATTTGAGCCTTTAAGCACGAAGCGTGCTATCGTGTCTGTTATCTCATAGCGTATGGAATCATTTGTTTTTGTTGATGGAATCGGGTTGACCATAACTGCCTGATAAAGTTTGCCTGCCTCAATCGGACAAGTAGACGTATTGGCTACACTGAAAGACACTTGACTGGAAGAGTTGGCTCCAACAACTGCCTTTGATGACTTATAGCCTACATAAGTGAAAGTCGCTCCTTCGTCCTCACTCACATAAATGCCCAGACGCGGAGTCCCCTCGTATACAACATCACTTTCATTACGCATATCAACGACACATGTCGCACGGTCATTGTACACAACGGTATAGTCGTTTCCGCCATGAGTCTCGGTTACACAGCTTCCGTCAATAGCAACCTTGTCGACCCAAAGTTCGCTTTGCGGGAGCTGCACTTCCGCAGAATCAGTTGCCAAAATGTTCATATTGTTGTCAGCAACAAAGAAATACCACATCCTTTCTGTTGTCGGCTTGGCACTCAAACGAAAAACCGTTGTTTGTCCGTCCGCGCTCAACACAGTCGTCTTATCGCTGTCCTTTGCATCGGAAAGAGAGGTAGGTTTCTTGCCCGTAACATTGGCAAACAAATAGACTCCGCTATAAGGCAGCGTTCCGTGGTTTGCCACAGAAACTTTCACTTCGTTAGTACGGTTCAAATAAACCTTTGCAGGAAGTGACATTGAGGCAGACAGATTCTGCTTCTTTGGGGCAATGCCGTAAACCATTCCCTGCCAGGAAATGAATCCATTCATACCAGTCTCATCATCAACAGTGAAATAACCGTCACCTTGTCCGCCCCAACCAAAATTGAAATGGAACAGATTTTTCGATGCCTGATAACCATCGACAACTACGGCATGCCCACCGCTGCTTTCATTATATCCGGTATAAACCATCGGTCGTCCGGCAACCAGCTCATCATAGATTTTCTTCTCCCAAGCAGTCTGGGAATAATTGCCTGATTTGTATTCACAGACTCCGGACAAGCGGAAAAAAGAGCTGAAAGTATTTACAAGGTCACTTATCTGACCGGATGTAGATCTGTCGCCCTCCTTCACACCATACGTAAGATGGGTAGCCGCTCCCAAAGCCGCAGTGAAAGTGGCTACCGCCTCATCATATTCAGACGGACGGGTGCTGTTATAGGAGTCGAGCATCAAATCCCATTTTAACGGCATACCTTTCTTGTAGACCTCCGTGACAGGAGCCTGGCCGTAACTGTAAGTACCAGTTGTGGAGAGCAATGAGTCGGGGTTATCCTTATGGAAGTAATACACCACCTGTGCGCCGGCAGTAGCGACACAACCGGTCATCGCCCGGTCGTTTGTTCCTTGCATAAAAGGAGAGCAGTTGTTATAAGGCGATTCCTGATGCCAGTGTGTGGTCATCAGAGGAGCGACATCAGTGCGCGCGACTTCTGTTCTCAACTGCGGACCGCGGGCATTCAGATATGCCAAACTTTTGCGTGACAAATTCTCGCCTTTCTCCTGTGCCTCCTCCACAAGTCCGGCATAGTAATCAAGAAATCCTTTCAACTGAGGTGGCAGATTATTCTCATCGAAGTCCCCGCTCTCTGTATATCCGAGAACTTCAGGCAAACAGTCGTCACCACTGACAATAACATAACCCATCCCCTCTCCGCGAGAGAATATATAATAAGGAGAAGTCTGTTGCAGCGTTGCGCCTACACTTCTCGACTTCGCTTCTGTACGCGGTGCCCGCTTGACCAAATTTGCCTCACCCGACTGTTGCAGATATGAGGCAGCTATTTGTCTGGCTGTTTCCAAGCCTACAGGGTCGGCCGAAACAGTCAACGAAGACAGCAATCCCGCCATACCTAAAAAGAATAATTTCTTCATAAGAACTAAATTATAAAGTTATAGTATAAAACCAATGTATATCAATTATACAAAACATGCCAATACGGGAATCGGAAAAAGACTCCACATATTGGCATTATTCCTTTGCTTACAAAATGAACAGTGTATGTTTATTCGTCGAGTTTCAAGACTGCAAGGAAAGCTTTCTGCGGAACCTGCACATTTCCAATCTGCTTCATTCGCTTCTTTCCTCTCTTCTGTTTCTCAAGCAACTTGCGCTTTCGGCTGACGTCTCCTCCATAACACTTCGCGGTGACATCCTTACGAACCTGCTTTACCGTCTCTCGGGCTATAATTTTGCCACCAATCGCAGCCTGAATAGCAATATCAAACTGCTGGCGCGGAAGGAGTTCTTTTAGACGCTCGCACATACGCCTTCCAAGTGTGACGGAATTGTCCACATGAATAAGCGTAGACAGAGCATCGACACTTTCTCCATTCAAAAGAATATCGAGCTTGACAAGCTTTGAAGGACGGAAGCCAGCATGATGATAATCGAAGGAAGCATACCCACGGCTTATACTCTTCAACTTGTCATAAAAGTCTATGACAATCTCGCCCAAAGGCATCATAAACTGAAGTTCCACTCTGTTTCCGGCAATAAACTCCTGCTTCACCAACTCGCCGCGCTTACTCAAACACAAGGTCATGATAGGACCGATGTAAGTGGCTGTAGTTATCACAGTAGCACTGATATAAGGCTCCTCCACATGGTCAATCAATGTAGGCTCAGGCATTCCGGAAGGATTATGCACTTCTTGTGCCTCGCCATGCTTATCATATACCATGTACGACACATTCGGTACGGTTGTTATCACATCCATGTTAAACTCACGGTCGAGACGTTCCTGCACAATCTCCATGTGCAGAAGTCCGAGGAAGCCACAGCGGAAACCGAAGCCAAGAGCCGCAGAACTTTCATGCTGGAAAGTCAGGGAAGCGTCGTTCAGTTGCAATTTCTCCAAGCTGGTGCGCAAATTTTCATAGTCTTCAGTCTCGATAGGATACACACCGGCAAAGACCATAGGCTTGACCTCCTGAAAACCGGCTATCGCCCCCGGACTTGGATTGGCTACAGAAGTGATGGTATCGCCCACTTTCACTTCTGTGGCATTCTTTATTCCGCTGACAATATAGCCCACATCACCGGTACGAAGCTCTTTCCGTGGAATCATGTCCATCTTCAAAACTCCGATTTCCTCTGCCTGATATTCTTTCTTGGTGTTGATGAAACGTACTTTCTCGCCCGGACGCATCACTCCGTTGATTATCTTGAAATAGGCAATAATACCTCTGAAGCTATTGAAGACAGAGTCAAAGATAAGAGCCTGTAAAGGTGCCTCATCGTCGCCCGTAGGATGAGGAATACGCTCAACGACCGCATTCAGAATCTGCTCGACACCCATACCGGTTTTTCCTGATGCCTGAATGATGTCCTCATAGTCGCAGCCTATAAGATCTACAATCTCGTCAGCCACTTCCTCCGGCATAGCATTGGGCATATCACATTTGTTTATGACAGGGATTATCTCAAGATTATTATCTATCGCCATATACAAATTGGATATAGTCTGCGCCTGCACACCTTGTGTGGCATCGACTACAAGCAACGCTCCCTCACATGCCGCAATAGAGCGGCTCACCTCGTATGAGAAGTCAACATGACCGGGAGTGTCGATGAGATTCAGGATATATTTCTCACCTTCATGCATATATTCCATCTGGATGGCATGACTCTTGATAGTTATACCACGCTCACGTTCAAGATCCATGTCGTCAAGCATCTGCCCCTCTGTCACTTTTATCGTATTAGTGTATTCCAACAAACGATCGGCAAGCGTCGACTTGCCATGATCGATATGTGCGATGATACAGAAATTTCTTATATTCTTCATAACTATATTCTACTTGCTCCGGCAAAGTTAAGGATAAAAACCGAATTTATATATAAATAAGTGCGCCAAACAAATACCCGGCAAATAAAAAATGTCTGCGCCTCATTGTAAACTTCGTTGCAGGCTTCTTTTTCGCCCGCACAGCAAAAATAAAAAATGGCGCGCAAGATTCTCAAAACCGCACTGTGTTTTTTGTAAACCGCAATGCAGTCTTTACAAACCACAGTGCGATTTTGAAAATTTGGTCAGGTAAAAATGACTTTAGGCAGCCGTCCTGTTATGTTTAAGAACTCACAAACAGTTTCTTGTAGCTACAGGCATTCCTTAGATTCAGCCGAAGAAAATAATGGATTGTCTATCCCGAATCAAGTATATATTAATGAATGAAGTGTACCCCAAAAGATTCCGTCTAACTTTTGGAGTACACTTCAAAATAGAGCAGGCAGCCGTTTTTATTGAAAAAAAACAAGACAGCGCAAGACTTACCGTTTACTTCTGCTGATACACTCTCACATAATCCACTTCATATTTCATAGGAAAAGCATTATTTTGCGGCTCACCTCCGTTGATACCTCCAACTGCAAGGTCGAGCAAAATATACTGAGGTTTACGGAACGGATTCTCTCCTTTACCAATGTTCCCATTAAAAGTAGAAGACAGAGGAATGTCATTAAGAAGCTCATTATCAAGATATATTCTTATATAATCCTTTGTCCAGTCCATTACCCAAACATGAAATTTCTCGCCCCAATAGGGATCTTTCTCCAAGAAGTGTGTGTATGGAATACGCTTGGAATTCCATACCGCATTGTAGCGTCGGTCATTTCCCCATGCCGCATTCGCAAGAATATGAGGTTGATTGTCCACATGATAATACTCCATAATGTCAATCTCACCGCAGGAAGGCCATTCCATATTGTCGCCCAAAGTCCAGATTGCCGGCCATGAACCTACCACAGCGGGAATACGGGCACGCACTTCCATGCGTCCATAGAGGAAACTGAATTTTCCACGGGTATTGACTGAGGCAGAGGTGTATCTCGCAAATTGACGCTCCGTCTGCCAATGTCTGCCGCCTTTCTTCCATGTATCTTCTTCCGCATTTGGCATACCAGTATATCTCGGATTCGGCACACTGTCAATGCGTGCCTCAAGTATAAGCATCCCGCCATGTCTGTAAGCATTGTCAGACTGATACCACTGATATTCCTCATTACGCACAAAACCGTTTTCCGCCTGCCATTTTTCCGTATCAAAACTTCCGGCACCGTCAAACTCGTCGCTCCACACAAGCTGCCAACTGTCATCCATTGGTAACAGCTGAGAATAAGACTGGGCAGGAAACACAAAAGCACACACTCCCGTAATAATACTTCCGAGCAAACATCTGCCCTCTTTCATCAAACTATTCATTATATAATCATTTGTAAATAAATTTTCCACAATAATCATCATAAACGAAAATGCGCCACGGATGCCACAAAAGCAGCCGAAGCGCATCTTTATTACAAAATCTATTATATACTTATTTCAAAGAATAAATATATGGTTCCTTATCATCATTAGTCTCTGTGACATCAACCTTGTCTTCGCGAAGAAGCCATCCAAGACCCAAATTAAAATCCTTCTCTGCCAGTTTTGTAATCTTCTTAATCTGCTTAAATGTCAAACCTTCCTCAACATCCGAAAGCGCATTCCAAATAATGCCCGCAATGTTTCCTGCTTTTTCCTGCAACATAATCCTACTTACCATTTAAATATTAAACTTATAATTCTATACATTTCTTTTTTCAAGATGTCACAAAGGTATGTAAATTATCTATATTAGCAAAATATTAAGTTTGCAATAAGCTAAAAAACAGATATTTCGGTTTACATTTAACAATATTTAATTGCTTTACGCGCGCTTTTTGTGTGCGCACACACATTTTTCTTGTATTTTAAAAGCATTCTTCTTTTCAGAATTTGCGCCCTAATGTATTGAGATAATCCTGCCATATCGAAGCCGCACTTTCCACCATTCGAAGACAGGGACGCGTCTTGTAATACTCAGCAGTCCGCTCATCAGGCATCGACACAATTTTCGCATCCTTGCGCAATCCAAGCAGTTCGCTGCAAATTATACTGCCATTCATTTCCTTGAATTTTCCGGCAAGTTCCTGAACCAGCTTGTAATTCTCCTGCTTCTGCCACCTGTCGTCTGGCAATGTCTGACCTTTTTCCATTCCGGCAAGCATTGCCATCCCGCAAACAGTTCCACAAGTACCACGCATCCGCCCTATTCCTCCTCCAAAAGAAGCAGAGACTTTCAATGCCATCTCATCGGATATGCCATACATATCGGCAAACGCACAAAACACAGACTGAGAACAATTATACCCTTTAAGAAACAGCTCGCGCGCTCTGGCAACCCTATCGACAGGCTGCGCTGATCCGTCAACAGCCTCAGTGTCCTTGTATGAGATATTGCCTTCACCGACCATCATTGATAATCCTCCTTTCCATATCGGAACTCCGCAAGTTTCTTTTGCGAACCTTTCTCATGATATGACAACACTATATTCAATCCGGCAGCTTTCACGTTTTTCAATTCCACGGAATTTCGGATACCGTCAAGACATTCGGCACGCAACTTTTCCAACTGGCCCATGAACAAACTTTCCTCTTCCGAAGTAAGTTCCACCGAATAATAGTACTTGTAATCCATTGTTCCGTCATCATGAAACACAAGACTGTCAAGCACCGTAATAGCATCGCATTTCTTCTGGCAATTACGCTCCGTAAAGTCCTTTGTCTCCCGTTCAAAACGCTCCATCTTGCTTTCCTGACAAGCAGAAAGCAAGTACAGCACGACAATAGAGACAGGCAACAAACCTTTTCTCATCATATCATTTACTCATTAACAAGCTGCTGAAGGGCAATAGCAAGCTGATCCGGGCAGGAAGTGCGGCGCATACCACACCGGATTCCTTTGAGACGGGCAATCACATCCTGCGCTTTCTGACCGCGCACAAGAGCAGAGATACCTTGTGTATTGCCATTGCATCCACCAACAAAAGACACATTCTCAATAATCCCGTTCCCATCAAGCTCTATCTCAATAGCCGAGGAGCAGGTTCCCGTTGTTTTATATATTGTCTTCATATTCACGCTTTAATTAGACACAGATTATAAAGCAAAGCGGCCCAAACTACAGCCACCCTAAAACAATGAGGTTGTAAGAAGGCAGTCACTGAGAATACAAACATATTTATCCCAGCAGTTTCCTGCCAATCCTACAACCTCACCGGTTCTATAATCTTATTTCATATTTGTGTAGACATTCTGCACATCATCAAACTCTTCAAGCTTCTCAATCATCTTCTCGATAGTCTCCCTCTGCTCGTCAGTAACTTCCTTCAGGTCGTTTGGAACATAAGTAAACTCAGCAGCTGTAATCTCCAGACCGCTATCCTCAAGATATTTCTGAATCTGCGCAAAGCTCTTAGGGTCACCATATATGGTTACAGTCTTCTCGCCGTTCTCCTCATCCTCTTCCTCGTCGTACTCGTCATTCACACCAAAGTCGATAAGCTCAAGAATCATATCGTCCATGTCCAAACCATCCTTCTTCTTGAAAGTGAACTGCGCATAATGATCAAACAAATAAGCCAGACTGCCCATTGTACCGAGAGTACCGCTGAACTTATTGAAGATAGAACGCACATCAGCCACAGTACGGGTTGTGTTGTCAGTAAGCGTATCCACAAACACAGCTATTCCATGAGGACCATATCCCTCATATGTCATGGTCTTCCAGCTGTTCTTGTCCTTTCCGACAGCATTCTTTATGGCTCTCTCGATATTGTCCTTCGGCATGTTCTCATGCTTACAAGTGGCAATAATTGCACGCAGACGAGAGTTGTTCTCCGGTTCCGGCCCACCCTCAGCCACAGCAATGGCAATCTGCTTGCCGAGTCTTGTAAAAGTTTTTGCCATATTGCCCCAACGCTTCATTTTGCGGGCTTTTCTAAATTCAAACGCTCTTCCCATAGGATTCTAATATTTTTTGATTTTATTGTTTCTGTAGATAATAACACACAACAAGACACAAGGTCGGAACCAGCAAATAAATATTGAATCCGGCCACCACCACCTGCACAAGCCACAATACTGCCAGCAGGTAGTAAAGCCACCGGAATATTACTTTTCTGCTCATTTGCCCCTTACCTTAGCACCAAGCTGCTTGCATATATTTTGTTCTATCTTTGTCATAATAGCCTCAATCTGCTTGTCGTTGAGGGTCTTGCTCTCATCCTGAAGCACGAAGTTCACAGCATAGCTCTTCTTGCCCGCCTCAAGATTCTTGCCCTCATATACATCAAACAGTGTGACTTCCTTCAGAAGTTTCTTCTCGCTCTGGTAAGCAATCTGCTCTATACGTGCAAACTCAATATTGCTATCAAGCAACAAGGCAAGGTCACGGCTCACTGCCGGATACTTAGGTATCTCAGCATACTTGGTCTCAGCCTTGCGCACAAGCTTCATCAGATTAGTCCAATTAATATCAGCATAATATACAGGCGACTCAATGTCGAGTTTCTTGGTCTGTTTCTTGCTCACCACTCCATACTCTGCAATGAGCTTGCCGCCACGGTTGCTGATTGTGACAGCCTTAGAGAACAAGTCGTTCTTCTTCTCGCCAAAAACAACCACGCCAAACGGAACACCCAGACGGCGCAAAATATTATGCACGTATGCCTTCAGCTCATACACACTCGTTTCCTCATCGGCATGTGCCCAGCTTCCGTTCACACGCTTGCCGGTGAGCCACAGTCCAAGATGATAGTCTTCGGAATACGGAGCCAGCACCTTCTTAGAAGTGTGTCCATCAACCTTCTCTCCGCTCTCAAGCACTTCTCTTCTCGATTCATCATAACGGTAGCAGTTGCCATACTCAAAGAAACGGATGTCACCCATACGTCTGTTGACATTATGGCTGATACATTCCAGTCCGCCAAAAAGAAGAGTCTGGCGAAGTGCGCCCAAATCCTGACTCAAAGGGTTCATCAAGCGCACAAGATGATTGGAAGTGTATGCCTCCAGTCCATCGTAATATGAAATCTTTGTCAGCGAGTTGTTCAATATCTCGTTGAAGCCGCAACCTACCAACTGCTCTGCCACAAGATTCTGCAATTTGTTGCTGCGGTCTACCTCACCTTTTGTCGTAAGGCTCGACTTCACCTGTGCAGGTATCTCTATATTGTTATATCCATATATTCGGAGAATCTCCTCTACCACATCACATGGCCTTTGCACATCCACACGATAAGCCGGCACTTCAAGTTTGAGCGTTGAGTCGGATGCCTCAAGCACTTTCATACCCAGACTCTCGCAAATCGATGACATGGTGTCAGCCGATATGTCTTTTCCTATCAGGTCACGGCAATACTGCACATCAAAATCCACAAGGGCATTCTTAGGCAATGTGTCGCTCACGACATCCTTTATCTCCATCGCAATCTCTCCTCCCGCAAGCTCTTTGGCAAGTATAGCAGCCTGCTTCAAAGCATAAATCTGTCCGTCCGGGTCGATACCTCTCTCGAAACGGAACGAAGCGTCAGTCTGCAAACCGTGGCGGCGCGCGCTCTTGCGTATCCATGTAGGATGGAAATAAGCCGATTCAAACAGCACGTCCTTTGTGGTCTCGTAAGTGCCGGAGCCTTTGCCTCCGAACACACCGGCTATACACATAGGTTCTTCCGCATTACAAATGGCAAGGTCTTTCTCGCTGAGTTTGTGCTCAACCCCGTCGAGAGTGACAAACGGTGTTCCTTCAGGCATGGCCTTCACCACAACCTTGCCGCCCTTTATCATATCAGCGTCAAAGCAATGGAGTGGCTGTCCATATGCCATCATAATATAGTTTGTAATGTCCACAATATTGTTGATTGGACGGAGTCCTATTGTTGTAAGCTTGTCTTTAAGCCATTTCGGCGACTCCTTGACCTCGCAGTTCTTCACTGTCACGGCACAATAGCGGGGACATGCCTCTGTCTGCTCAACCACTACATCAATGTCAAGCGCATGGCTGTCTACACTGAAAGCATCGCATGAAGGACGATGAAGCTCTGTGGTATATCCGTTCTGCTTCAAATAGGCATAAAAGTCGCGCGCCACACCCCAATGCGAGCAAGCGTCGCTATGATTAGGAGTGATGTCGACCTCTATCAGCCAGTCACTCTCCAAACCGTAATATTTAGCGGCAGGCATACCCACCTCTGTGTCCTCCGGCAACACAATGATGCCGTTGTGGTCATTGCCTATACCTATTTCATCCTCCGCACAAATCATACCGTTGCTTTCTATGCCGCGCAACTTCGACTTCTTGATGGTGAAGCACTGGTCACCATCATAAAGCTTGGTGCCAAGAGTGGCAACAATAACCTTTTCTCCTGCCGCCACATTGGCTGCACCGCATACAATCTGCTCCGTTCTGTCACCTAAATCTACTGTGCAAACATGCATGTGATCGCTGTTTGGATGAGCCTCACAGGTAAGCACCTTGCCCACTACCAATCCTTCAAGTCCGCCTTTTATTGACTGGACTTCCTCGACAGCACCCACTTCAAGACCGATACTCGTCAAAGCATCAGCCACTTCCATCGGAGACATGTCGAAATCGACATATTCTTTAAGCCATTTATAACTGACATTCATATATGTATATGTATTAAAATTCAAAATGAATATTCCCACACACCGCCTTTTAGCGCGGTGCAAAAGGCGGCAATGATTGAAATTCGTGCAAAGATAAATCAAATGAAAGATATAAAAAAGCAAGTTGTTCATTTTTTACACCTTGATTTCCGAATGCGGCATACAATGATTGTCTGCTGATTTGTAATAACATTTCATCTGAGAGACATTGAGAACAGTCATTACCTGCACTTCATGTTCATATCTGATTCTTGATATACGTCATACAACATTTTGTAATACGACTGGCTCATCCGACATTTCGAGTGATACGACATACTGTATGTATAGCCCTTACCAATATATTGCAGCGTCTCCATATCCGATGCATCTCTTGTACATACTTTATAAACGGAAAAGACAAAAGCCCGAACCATTCTGCCGCACATATTGCAGGACAACAGTG
>JAMPEL010000074.1 GCA_023665185.1 Roseburia sp. | reverse complement strand
CATCTACCGTTGACTATATCCGAGACTTAGATACTGAGAGTTTGCAAGATTTCAGACTGTCTCAAACACAGCGTCGAGTAAACGCCTTTATTATGTTTTTGGACTATGCTTCCCACCCAATTCCGCTTTATACTGTCTGAACGATTTTCCTGTCCGGCAGTGTCCAGCTCGGCGCGGGCAACTCATTTTATGCCTTGAAAGGTGTGTGTCCTCATTATAATAGCACAAAGAGCTGTTTTTTATTTAGTCCACTCGCAAAGGTATTAATATTTTCTTTGAATGTAGTGATAAATAGAAAGAAAAGTTAGAAAAAACTTTTTTCGTTATACAAACTGTTTACACATTTGTGGGTGTCTGCCACACTTGCCTCCAACGCGTCTCTTATCGGAATGGATACAACTGCCGTTCCCCCTCTCATTCAGTCCAAGTCTCAATGTTTTCCACCCGATACATTTTTGTCAGATATTTGATCCGACTGTAAGCCTTCCGTCAGGAAGATTTTACAAAATGTCAGTTCAGACGGACGGGTGAATTTTAACATTTGCCCCGGTTTTGCGGGGCAAATCTGAGGGTTATTTTTGAGGCTGCATAGATAAAACATTGATAATCAGGTAAATATATTTTCGTGAAAAAGTCGCAGTTTTTGATCAAAAACGAAGAGTTGAGCACAAAATAGAATGTGTTGATAATCAGCGAGTTATGAAAATCTGTCCTCAAAATAGTCTTTTTCCGGCTTCAAAATCCATTTTTGTTTTTCGGAGCATGGAAATGGCGGCTGCCGTCTTTTTAAGGATGTGACTTGGAAAAAAGCCCGATTTTAGCCTGAAAAAAGGACTTTGAAAATTTTGTGCGCCTTGAAAATAATTTTTGTGTACCTTGCGCAAAAAATCAGTGTGCCTTGTAAATAAATTTTCAGCACCTTGCAATTTTGGGTTTTACTGGGGTTTTGGATTGGAAAGGTGTGTTTCGGGTTGAAATTCTATATCTTTTAGTCGGTCGGATTGTTCTGTTTGTCCACTTGAAATTCGAGGCTCAAAACCCTCCGTAGAATCGCGTTTTTGCAACCGAGGTAAGGCGCGGTTCATTTTGAGGCGATTCTACGGAGTCGGGATTTAACATATCAAATTGTCGTAAAATTTAATGTTTTACCTGTATTTTGACAGTATTGCATTATTGTGTTTAACAGACTCCTCCGTCACTTCGTGACACCTCCCCTAACTTAGGGGAGGAACCAGGTTACCATGTTGATAGAGAAACTAACGTATTGATTGACAAGGTATATAGCTCCTCCCCTAAGTTAGGGGAGGTGGCGCGTAGCGACGGAGGAGTCTGTATAAAAATGTTGAGGAGTCTGTCAGAATATCCCCAAAAACGCACTTACAAAAAGTAAATGAGTCTGTCTGAACATATCAAAAAAACTTACACAAAATCAAGGAGTCTGTCAAGACAAGCAGTTGGGAAACTCAAGCCGCCGTCTCATCAGAGAGGCAAACAAATTGATTAACAAGAAATGAATGCCCGAATACAAAAACCGTTCAAACTGATTTTTTGTTCAGCAATGAAAAATGAAGTGAAAAAGCGGAATAAAATCCGGCAGAATACCGCATTTTTATTCTTTAATGCGTAACTTTGCCCCATACAGAGTATTAGAGTCTGTAAGCTACGGCTTTCAGACATCAGAACAAATTAATGAGTCAGTTATGAAAATTGCATTGATCGGTTACGGCAAGATGGGGAAAATGATTGAACAGATTGCCATACAGCGCGGACATGAGATTGTCAGCATCATAGACATAAACAATCAGGAGGATTTTGAGTCCGACGCGTTCAAAAGCGCGGATGTGGCAATAGAATTTACCGCACCCCACGTGGCATACGGCAACTACCTGAAAGCATGGAAAGCCGGAGTGAAAGTGGTGTCGGGAAGCACCGGATGGCTGGAAGAGCACGGGGACGATGTGCGCCGTGCCTGCGCCGAGGAGGGCAAGACGCTGTTCTGGGCGTCGAATTTCAGTATCGGAGTGGCGGTGTTCTCTGCTGTCAACAAATATCTTGCAAGCATCATGAACCGTTTCCCGTCTTACGATGTGAAAATGGAGGAGACGCATCACATACACAAACTCGACGCGCCAAGCGGAACGGCAATCACGCTTGCCGAGGGCATTTTGTCGGAGCTTGACCGCAAGAAGTCGTGGACAAAAGGGACATTGCTTGCCCCTGACGGCACACTCTCGGGCACAGCCGAGTGTGCTGCCGATGAGCTGCCTATCAGTTCCATCCGCCGCGATGAGGTGCCGGGCATACACAGCGTCATCTACGACAGTGAGGCTGACTGCATTACTATCACCCACGACGCGCACAGCCGCAAAGGGTTCGCCCTCGGAGCGGTGCTGGCTGCCGAATACACGGCGGAGCATCAGGGCTTGTTGTCAACTGACGACCTGTTCAAATTCTGAATCTCGTACAAAATCTAAAATACATCGCACAGAATGACTTCATATTATAAGAAAAGCATGGAGGAGAAGCCAAGACCGAAATGGATCTCATGGACATATTTCGCAGTCGTCACAATCTTGTACCTGTTGTTCCTTTATTGGATAGAAAGCTGGTGGGGACTTATCGTGGTGCCTTTCATCTTCGATGTCTACATCACGAAGAAAATTAAGTGGACATGGTGGAAAGAGCTTGAGAATCCGGTGTCGAAGACACTGATGAGCTGGGTCGACGCCATTATCTTCGCCCTCGTGGCCGTATATTTCGTAAACAACTTCTTTTTCCAGAACTACCAGATTCCTTCCTCATCGTTGGAAAGGTCGTTGCTTACAGGCGACTACCTGCTTGTGTCGAAACTGAGTTACGGCCCGCGCATTCCTCAGACACCTCTGACCATGCCGCTCACCCAACACACATTGCCCGTGCTCAACTGCAAGTCGTACATTGAGATTCCGCATTGGGACTATCGCCGCGTGAAAGGACTGGGCAAAGTGGAATATGGCGACATCGTGGTGTTCAACTATCCTGCCGGCGACACTGTGGCGGTAAACTACAACAACGATTTCTATGACCTGTGCTACACTATCGGCTATCAGATGGTTACGGAACAGGGCTATGCCATTCCCAACAGAGACTCATTGTCTACCGAACAGCAGATGGAGTTGTTCGAGCAGCTATACTCATACGGGAAACAATACGTGAGAGCCAATGCCAACGAATATGGCGAGATAACAAGCCGCCCGGTAGACAGGCGCGAGAACTACGTGAAGCGTTGTGTGGGCCTGCCCGGACAGACGTTCCAGATAAAGGACAAGGTTATATACGTAGACGGAAAGCCTCAGAAACAGCCGGAGGAAGTGCAGTTCAACTATCGCGTCTACACCAAAGATCGGCAGGTGTTGAGCGATGATTTGTGCAACGAGCTTGGCATCAGCGACGAGGCGCGCTCACGCATCTTCGACTATGTGAACGGTATGCCTCTCACCCAATCGGCTCTAAAAGCTCTTGAGGCAGACAAGTCGCTGGTGGACAGCATCGTGGAGATAAAGGACGGGTTCTTCGGCAATCTCTATCCTCTTGACCATTCTTATGGCTGGACACGCGACAATTACGGTCCGCTGTGGATTCCTGCCAAAGGCGAGACTCTGGAGCTGACGATGGACAACATCGCCATTTACGAGCGTCCGATAAGAGTGTATGAGGGCAACGAGCTTGAGGTGAAAGACGGCAAGATATTCATCAATGGCGAGGAAGCCCACTCTTACACATTCAAGATGGACTATTATTGGATGATGGGTGACAACCGTCACAACTCTGCCGACTCGCGCTATTGGGGATTTGTTCCCGAAGACCACGTGGTGGGCAAACCACTCTTCGTATGGCTCTCGATTAGCCCTGACTCCAACCCTTCAAGCCGCATACGCTGGAACCGACTGTTCAAGTGGGTGGCTGACATCAAATAGAAAAAGATGGATATATATTTATCTTCCGCATATCTTCCTCCGGTACAATATTTTACAAAGATTGTTGCCGGAGGAAGGTGTTTTGTGGAGCAATACGAGAATTATGTGAAACAGACATACCGCACAAGGTGTGTCATAGATTCGCCAAACGGGCCTCTCTCCCTTACGGTGCCGGTAGAGAAGCCCGACACGGCGAAATGCCTGATGAAGGACGTGCGCCTGAGCGAGCACGACAACTGGCGGCACAAGCATTGGCAGGCATTGGCCTCAAGCTATTTCAACTCACCGTTTTTCGAGTTCTATCAGGACGACTTCCGTCCTTTCTATGAAAAACGGTGGGATTTTCTTATGGATTTCAACGAGGCACTTATGGAAAAATGCTGTGAGCTGATTGACATCAGCCCGCAGTGTTGCCGTACAGAATGTTATATGCCGCCAGCAAATGAGGAGCATAAGACGGAGGACAATGCGCTGTATGGCTCTGCCGCCGAGACGGTGAGTGGGATTCGTGATTTTAGAACATCCCTATCGCCTAAGTCTGACTGGCGGCTTGACAGCGAGTTTGTTCCGGAGAAGTACTATCAAGTATTCGCCCACAAGCATGGGTTTCTGCCCAATCTAAGCATCATCGACTTGCTGTTCAATATGGGACCGGAAAGTGTCATCGTACTGAACAAAAGCACGGCAAGCCCAGAACAATCAGACAGATAAGGGATACCCGCCCCTATTATTGGCTATATAAACGAAAGACTCCTCCGCAGCTTCATGCCACGAAGGAGCCTTTCATTTATACCATATCGCATAAGTGCCTGAATTTACGACAAGCAAGAAACGCAACGCGTCAATCTTCCAAATCTCTGGAGCGTCCCTTCTTGGTCAGTGTCAGTCCTTCATCCAGGATTTTTATAAGACGGTGCTTGTACAAGTCACCGACAGCACGCTTGAAAGTCTTCTTGCTCACCTTGAACTTTTCATAAATATCCTCTGCCGGAGTCTTGTCGTGGAACGGAATAAAGCCGCCTTCTACCGACAGCATATAGTTCAGCAATTTTTCGGAGAAACCCTCTACCAGTTCCTTGCCGTTGGGCTGAAGCGTAAGGTCAATCTTTCCATCCTCTCTCACCTGTTTGATATAAGCCGACAGCTTGTCGCCTGTATGTATGTCACTGAATATCTCATTGCCGTATATCAGTCCGCCGAAACGTCCCTCCACTATCGCCTTGAAACCGAGATCGGTCTTCTGCTGTACAAGTATGTCCACGCACTCTCCCGGCTCGTATGGAGGCATTGCTTTAGAAAGGAACTTCTCTACTTTGGCAGAGGCAGCGATACGATAGGTCACGCTGTCAATATAACAATACACGACATAGCTGTTTCCCTGTTGCATACGCATTTTCTGCTCGCGGAACGGGCAGAACAAGTCTTTCATCAGCCCCCAGTCGAGAAACGCGCCAAATTCGTTGGTCCATTTCACTTCCAGATAGGCAAACTGTCCCACTTCTATAAGCGGAGTCTCAGTAGTGGCAGTGAGCCGTTCCTCACTGTCGAGATACAGAAACACATCCACAATATCTCCTATTTTGCAATTTTCCGGCACGTAACGCTGGGGCAGCAATATCTCACCGATTTCTCCTCCATCGAGGTAAACACCGAAGTCTACTTCGCGGAGCACTTCAAGGCGGTTTCTTTTTCCTAATCTTATCTCTTCCATCTTCTTGTTTTTGTAGCTATCAAAGATTTTCCAATCTTTCTGTTATATAGTAATTGTCTCTTCACTGTTGTTTTCCGGCACAGTCTCCGGTCGTGAACATCCGGAAATATCTACAATCTGCCCGTCTTTGAGGTGGACGGTGCGGTCTGTAATCGACGCAAGTCCTTCATCATGTGTCACAATGACAAATGTCTGCCCCAACTTGTCGCGCAAATCGAAGAACAGTTGGTGGAGTTCCGACTTGTTCTGTGTGTCCAGACTTCCCGACGGCTCGTCGGCAAGGATGACAGACGGATTGTTAATCAAGGCACGCGCTACGGCAACCCTTTGCTTTTCGCCTCCCGACAGTTCGTTAGGCTTGTGTCCGGCACGGTCTGAAAGTCCCAAGAATCCAAGCAGCTCTTTTGCCCGTTTCCGCGCCTCTTTCATCGATTCTCTTGCTATCAATGCCGGAATCATGACATTTTCCAGTGCGGTAAATTCTGGCAGAAGCTGATGAAACTGGAACACGAAACCCAAGTGGGAATTGCGGAAGCGTGCCATTTCTTTCTGTCCGAGACGGGTCACATCCGTATTGTCGACAATAACAGACCCAGAGTCGGCACTATCAAGAGTACCCATGATTTGCAGCAAGGTAGTCTTGCCCGCACCGCTTGGTCCCACGATGCTCACTATTTCGCCTTTGTCAATGTCGAGGTCAATGCCCTTCAACACTTGCAGCGAACCGAAACTTTTGGTTATACCTTTTAGATTTATCATAACTATATGACCGGATGATGCTTTTATAACTTTTAGTGAGAAAAACCTATCCCATGTTGCTTATCCACTTCGACAACCATGCGGAAATGCGCGAGTTTTCAGACGCAAGCTGCATTCTGTGAGGCTCGGAGAACGTCAGATTGTCAGAAGCCTCGCCGTTTTGGTCAGGAAAGACAATCATCAGACTGTTGTTGGAGAAGTAGCTGAGGATTTGTTTTGGCAACTGCGCGAATGATTTCTGATATGAAATTGTGCCAGGACGTGCTGTGACGACCACAAACAAATGGTCGAAACTGACGTCCTTGCTCAACAACAGCAAGTCGTCCCATGAATCCAACAAGGAATATTCGGCACGCACACTCTGATAATGACGGCGCAGATAATGGCGGATAAGATTCAGAGTCAGTTCCGTGCCATGAAAACTGATGCGGCAGCCTATCTCCCCTGCCATACGGGCAAGACGCTCTACCCAGCGGTAGAAGCCGCTCTCGTATTCCGCACGTTCCGGCACCGCCACAATAATACGGTGTATGGTATTCACCGGGATAAGGTAGTTCACAATGATAATCTGCCGCGCAGTACCCTCTACAAGTCCTTCCGCAAAACGTCCGTAGAACGAGTCCACCAGTGTCCTGCGCCGATGCAGCCCTATAATTATCTCAGAAGCATTGTTCTCGCGCATGGCATGAATGACACCGTTCACAAAGTTGACTGCCAAACGGCTTTGCGACTGCACGCCCACATCTACTGCCGCCGCTATGCGCTCTGCCGCCGCCAGACATTTGCGGCTGTGCTCCTGCGCCAATCCGCTTTGGTCGGCATCATTCACCACATTAAGGCAGATAAGTCCTCTGTTCAACTTATGGTTGCGCATCATAATGGCAGTATTCACCAGTGCCTCAATATTCTGAGGCTCATTGATAGGCACCATTATCAACTCGTCGTCACTCGTCTTCTTATCCTCCTCGCCTACATTCCCGGCAGAGGTTTCCTCCTCCAGTTTCATCTTGCGCGCCGCCTGGTCTGTAGCAATGGAACTGATGATACACGATATGAGAATCATCATCACCACACCATCAAGCACGGCATTGTTCATGAGCGGCACACCCTTAGTCACTTCAAGTTTCGTGCCCACCATCACCATTGCGAGGGCACCAGCCGCATGTGCCTCTGTCAGTCCGAACATCATCAATCCGTCAGTATGAGTAAAACGGAATATCTTACGTGCAGTCAGGGCGGCTATATATTTGGAGAGCGTTCCTGCCACCACCATGATAATGACCACAAGCAGAGCCTCGCTATAACCGAACAAAGGCCCCATATTGACCAACATGCCGACTCCAATAAGGAAATAAGGAATGAACAACGCATTGCCCACAAACTCTACTCTGTTCATCAACGGCGATGTATGAGGAATAAAACGGTTGAACACCAGTCCGGAAAGGAACGCGCCGAGAATGCCTTCCAACCCGCACACCTCTGCCATTGCGGCTGCAAAGAACACCATCGCTATCACAAAGATATATTGCATCACCGAGTCGGAGTACTTTCTGAAAAAAGCGCGTATGACCATCGGATAAAGCGCGAATATACCGACCAAATACAGCAGGCACTTCACGCTAAAGAATACCCAGAACCACACATCGTTATTGCCCTTGTATGTTCCGGATATACCAGCGAGGATAAGCAGGGCAAAGAGCAAGGCGAACATGGTGGCAGCTACCGACACTGTCACACTTCTGTGCCTGTTCACTCCATAGCGTCCGATAATAGGATAAGCCACCAGCGTGTGCGAGGCGAAAATGCTTGCCAGCAGCAAGGAGGCGGGCACACTGTAATTGAGCAGCCAGAATCCTGCCGCGAATCCGAAAGCAAAAGGTATTGCCGAGGTAAGCACACCAAACACAAGTCCTTTGGTACGGTTCTGCTTCAGTCCCTGCAAGTCCATCTCCAGTCCGGCAAGGAACATGATATAATATATCCCCACTTTGCCGAACAGCTCAAAACTGGAGTCGCGCTCAAGCAAGTTGAACCCATGCTCTCCGATAAGCACTCCGGCAAGAATCATTCCAATAAGATGCGGGATATGCAACTTGGTGAATATCATCGGTGCAAGGAGAATGATGCACAGAACCACGAAGAACACCCATGTGGGGTCAGTTATCGGAAGATTCAGATAAGAAGTGATGAAATCCATGAATGCGCGCCTTTGGTTTGTATGGTATTATAAACAGCCCACCCTGCGTATACGGTTGTCGCTGCTGCAATTTTGCTGCAAAAGTACATAAAAATCACGTGATTTTCACACTGATAGAGTAAAAATGTCAAGACAGCCGCAACTTATCCGTCTTTCTGTCTTTGCTATCGTTTCCTGTGGCGACCATTTTTCAGATAAATCAAAAAACATCAAGGAAGCATCTTTATTGGGAAACCTCTTTTATAGTAGCAGACTGATATATATGAAACGTTTGAATATATAATTCCGCTTCTCGAATAATCTTCATTACAGACGAGTTCTTTACTTTCACAGGTTTTTCTACTATTTATTCTGCACAATATACGCATTGACACTGTCTGCTGCCTCAATGTACGTTGCCATTTCATGATACAAAGGAAGAAACCTGTTTGGAACCATTGCATGAGCTTTAATATTTTGTTGGTTTGAAACCGTTTATTTATTCCTGCTATTCCATAAAGACCTCGAACAACAAACCATATCAGTAATCCCAATATAACCCAATACTTACAAGCAAAAGCTGACACCAATGAATCACTGATTATTGAAAGGCAAAAGTATCCACTTAAAAATAAGAATAGCGGACAATGCACAAAATGTGCCAAACGGTTCATATAGAAGAATTTATTGCAGCTCATTTACCAGACCGTGAGATGATTTCCTTGAACTTAGCCTCGTATGGAGTGTGTCGAAAAGCAGATTCATCAATCAACTCCACATTATCAGGCAAAGAGACTGCAACCAAACCGGAACAACCGTAAAACGCATGTGTTTCTATCTGTACTGACGACTTCGGGAATAACACCCACCGTAATGTCCGGCAGTGGGAAAAGGCTGATTCATGGATTATGCCGATCCCAGCAGGAATGACAAATATCGGCGGCAGAGGCATCGCTGCAAAAGCACCTGCGCCCAATCCTTTGACAGAAGAGGGGATGGAAGTGCTCGCACAACCTTGAACAAGCAAGCTGGAAACTCTTTCTATGATTGCATTGCAACCTTCGTTTGAATAATATATGGCATTACGATTGTCCACTGATATGGAAGTGCATAATTTACATCCCCAAAAAGCCCTTTCACCAATATGGATCACACTACTTGGAATGATTATCTGCTGTAAGGAAGTTCCGGCAAAAGCATCCTCACCTATTTCCCTGATGCCTTTTAAGATAAAAGAGTTGCCGCATCCGGAAATAATTTTTGATGTGGCTGTCTCGACAACCGCATTGCAATCATGGCGAGAATCGTAAGTCTTATTATTTTTGTCCACTGCCACACCGCGAAGCCTACAGCATCCCTCAAATATACCGAGACCTATCTTTGACACATTTTCGGGGATGAATACGGACTCCAGTGCGGAGCAGTCTCCAAACGCACAAGTCTCAATCGTTTCAAGAGACTTCGGTAAGGAGACATATTTAAGAGAGGGACACAGCCGGAAGCACTCAGGAGACAATTCCCTAACTCCTTCTGGAACGACAAGGCTGTCAAGATATGCACATCCGTAAAAAGCCATTTCTCCAATACTTGACACACCTTGCGGGATGACTGTCCGGTCACAGCCTCTCACCAGAATACCGGACTCAGTCTCTATCACCGCATTGCAATTGTTACGGGAATCAAGCCATTCATTGCGCTCATCCACCACTATTTTTTTCAGATTCGGACAGAAAGAAAACACATTTCCACCCACAATTTCTACAGTAGAGGACAGGCAGACACTTTCAAGGTCTTCGCACTCACAGAATGTATTCTCATTCACACATTCCACACCTTCCTCTACAACAAGATGTTTGATTCCTGAAAGAGAATTGAATGAGTTTGTTTTAGTGTACCGTACACTATAAACATGTCCATCATGCACCACTGTGCCAGGGATGACCATTTGGCAACATATCAGACAAAGAAACGATGCAACTTTTACTTTTTACAGGAAAGCAAGCGAAAAACGTAAGAATTAGTGGCTTAACTGCACAAAATGTTATAATTTTGCAGTGTTTTTAGTGCATGTATGCCATTCATGCTTAGGACAGACATTTATTTTTTTAAGGTTCAATACAAAATAACAGACAAATGAAAGTAGCTATTGTAGGTGCCAGCGGTGCCGTAGGACAGGAATTTCTCCGTGTCCTTGATGAGAGGAACTTCCCGATTGACGAATTGGTGTTGTTCGGTTCGACACGCAGCGCAGGAAAGAAGTACACATTCCGTGGAAAGGAATATGAGGTACAACTTCTCAAGCATGGCGATGACTTTAAGGGGGTTGACATTGCCTTCACTTCTGCCGGAGCAGGAACATCAAAAGAGTTCGCAGAAGACATCACAAAATATGGTGCTGTCATGATTGACAATTCAAGCGCGTTCCGTATGGACGACGATGTGCCTTTGGTTGTGCCTGAGTGCAATGCCGAGGACGCTCTTGTGCGCCCTCGCGGAATTATCGCCAATCCTAACTGCACAACAATCATGATGGTGGTGGTGCTCAAGCCGATAGAGAATCTCTCGCATATCAACCGCATACACATAGCAAGCTATCAGTCTGCATCGGGTGCCGGCGCAGCCGCAATGGACGAGCTTCAGCAGCAGTATAAGGAACTGGTGGAGGGCAAGCCTGTCACTGTAAACAAGTTCGCTTATCAGCTGGCTTACAATGTAATTCCTCAGATTGACGTGTTCCAGGACAACGGATACACAAAAGAGGAGATGAAGATGTTCAACGAGACAAAGAAGATTATGCACAGCGATGTGCGTTGCTCTGCCATGTGCGTGCGCATATCCTCTCTCCGCGCCCACAGCGAGGCTGTATGGGTGGAGACCGATGAGCCTGTCACTGTCGAGGCTGCCAGAAAGGCTATCGCGGAGGCTGACGGTGTGACTCTCCTCGATGACCCGTCTACACTCACCTACCCTATGCCGCTGTTCACCGCAGGCAAGGACGATGTGTATGTAGGCCGTCTGCGCAAGGACCTTTCAAACGACAATGGTCTCACTTTCTGGCTCTCAGGCGACCAGATAAAGAAGGGTGCCGCTCTCAACGCGGTACAGATTGCCGAATATCTTATCAAGGCTGACGACAGACTGAAGAAATAAGCAACATACGGAGGGAGGCGAATACTTTCGCAGAGGAAGATTCACTCTTTCGCAAAGAAAGGCATATCTTTCCACAGAAAGAGACTCATGCCGCTGTCCCGTTCCGCAAGGCGACATATATTACAGCCGAAAAAAGCCGCGTCATTCTCCACTTTCCGAGAATGACGCGGCTTTTTCTATGAATAAAGGAACGCGCCGCAGTTTTGCCCAATCCCAGAGGATTAGTGCCAGCTTGTGTCCAAATCAATCTGATAGCGGTAGATACGTGCCAGCTTCACATCGAAGATAAGGGCGGAGTATCCCGGTATTCCCGTCTGACTGGAATTGCCGGTGCCGTATCCGAGATAATAAGGAATGACAATCTCCCAGCGGTCGCCCTCAACCATGTGCATGAGTGCGGTGGCAAAACCCACTATGTTTTGGCTTACACCCATCAGCGCGGGCACATCGGTAGCCTCGTTCAGCACACTGGTGCTGTAGCTCTTGCCGAAATTGTAGCCTTTAGGATAAGTGGCAGAAGGTATGAGCCTGCCGGAATAATGCACACGCACTGAGTCCGTGTAGAGCGGATTGTATGTGCCAGTGCCGGTGTCAATCCGCCGGGCATAAATATAATGGTTGTTGTCGGCATCCGCTTCCTGCGAGTCGCTGAGCGTATAAGCCTTTATCCTCACCCACTTGCCATCGGCATTGATGCGCGCTTCTGCCGCAATGGAATCGACATAATGCTGGTTGCGTTCCTGCCAGTTGTCGAACTCGCCCGCCTCCTCGTGCTCGCTGCACGATGATGTGGCGAACACCAGACAAAGCACTGCGGCAATGGATGTAAACAGTCTGTTCAGTTTTGCCATACTATTGGATTTGAGAAAACGAAAGTTGGCGGGCTGAGTCTTTGCCAGCCGCAAAAATCCTGCCGCCGACAAAAGCCCCGCCCTCAGCTTTCAGTCCGTATTAGTTGCTTTTGAGCTTTTTCAAAAGACTTGTGATTGTCACATTGTCCTCTATAATTCCGCGCAATTCGCTGATATGCACACGCTTCTGCTCCATTGTGTCGCGCATACGGAGAGTGACCGTATTGTCGTTCAAGCTGTCGTAATCGACAGTCACACAATACGGTGTTCCGATTGCGTCCTGACGGCGGTAACGCTTTCCGATAGAGTCTTTCTCATCATACTGACAGTTGAAGTGGAACTTCAGCTCGTCGATAATCTCGCGCGCCTTCTCTGGCAGACCGTCTTTCTTCACAAGCGGCATGACAGCCAGCTTCACCGGAGCAAGGGCTGCCGGCAGGCGGAGAACGACACGTGTCTCGCCATTCTCAAGTTTCTCCTCGCAATAGCTGTGACACATGATGCTGAGGAACATACGGTCGACACCGATGGATGTCTCGATGACATACGGAGTGTATGACTCGTTGATTTCCGGATCGAAATACTTGATGCTCTTGCCCGAGAACTTCTCGTGCTGTCCGAGGTCGAAGTTTGTGCGTGAGTGTATTCCCTCCACTTCCTTGAATCCGAAGGGCATCTTAAACTCAATGTCGGTAGCCGCATTAGCATAGTGAGCCAGTTTCTCATGGTCGTGGAAACGGTAGTTCTCCGAACCGAAACCGAGGTTCTGGTGCCATGCCATACGTGTCTGCTTCCACTGTGCAAACCAGTCAAGCTCTGTGCCCGGCTTGATGAAGAACTGCATCTCCATCTGTTCGAACTCGCGCATACGGAAAATGAACTGACGCGCCACAATCTCGTTACGGAACGCCTTTCCTATCTGGGCAATACCGAAAGGAATCTTCATGCGTCCGGTCTTCTGCACATTAAGATAGTTCACAAAGATACCCTGTGCCGTCTCCGGACGCAGGTAGATGGTCATGGCAGCATCGGCTGTCGAACCCATCTCTGTCTTGAACATAAGGTTGAACTGGCGCACCTCTGTCCAGTTTCTTGTGCCCGAGATAGGGCAGACGATACCCTCATCGAGGATAATCTGGCGCAACTCCTCAAGATTCATGTCGTTCATTGCCACGGAATATCTCTCGTGCAGCGCGTCGCGCTTTGCCTGCTCTTCGAGCACGCGCGGACTTGTCTCGCGGTATTTCTGCTCATCGAAAGACTCTCCGAATCTTTTCTTTGCCTTTGCCACCTCTTTCTCTATCTTCTCCTCATATTTCGCAATCTGCTCCTCGATGAGCACATCCGCACGATAACGCTTCTTGGAGTCGCGGTTGTCAATCAGCGGATCGTTGAACGCGTCTACATGTCCTGATGCTTTCCATATAGTAGGGTGCATGAACACGCATGAGTCAATGCCGACAATGTTCTCGTGCATGAGCACCATGCTCTGCCACCAATATTGCTTGATGTTGTTCTTCAACTCGACGCCGTTCTGTCCATAATCGTACACTGCGCCCAAACCGTCGTAGATTTCACTTGAGGGGAACACGAATCCGTATTCTTTACAGTGTGAAACTACCTTCTTAAAAACATCTTCTTGTGCCATTTTTTCTTTTTATATAGTTTTACTGATTTACAAATATGCCCTTTGTCTGACAAGTTGCAAAAATACGACTTTTTTCGCTAACTACCATACAGCGTTGTGTTAAGTTACATTTCCGCAAGCATTTTCATGTGCCTTTCACACCTGCCACCTCACTGCGGCAATGCCATCCCGAAGGCTCTCATCTCTGATATACATCCCGAGGAAATCCATCCGATATGCCCGGCAAGTGTAGCGGCTGCCGCTTGTCCTCAGATTTGCGTCATCGGATTCCGATTTTTCTTCTTGGAATGCCTCCCCATGAATTGACAATATGTCAGTTGAAAAAAGCACACGATTTTAACATTGCCAAGACCCGCACGCCCCTTTATCGATGTCCGATTTTTGGTGCCTTACAGATAAACAACTGATAATCAATTAAATACATTTTTAGTAAAAAGTATACAGTTTTAGCCAAAAAACTAAGGGTTGATCACAAAATAGGATATATTGATAATCAGCGAGTTATGAAAAATTTGTCTTAAAATAGTCTTTTTTCGGGTTCAAAATCCATTTTTGTTTTTCGGGGCATTGAAAAGAGGGCTGTGATGTTTTGGAGGAGACGATTTGGAAAAATGCCCGATTTTGGGCTGAAAAAGGGGCTTGAAAATCTCGTTCACCTTGAAAATATTTTTTCAGCACCTTGCGCAAAAAATCGGTGCGCCTTCAAAATAAATTTTCAGCACCTTGTAATTTTGGGTTTTGTTGGGCTTTTGGGTGGGAAAGGTGTGTTTTGGGTTGATTTTCTATGTCTTTTAGTCGGTCGGATTGTTCTTTTTGTCCACTTGGATTTTGAGAGTTAGAAGTCGCCGTAGAATCGCGTTTTTGCAACCGAGGCAAGGCGCGGTTCATTTTGAGGCGATTCTACGGAGTCGGGATTTAACATATCAAAT
>JAMPEL010000073.1 GCA_023665185.1 Roseburia sp. | reverse complement strand
CAAAATTTTCAAAGCCCGTTTTTCGGCCCAAAATCGGGCATTTTTCCAAATCATTCCCTCCGAAAGACGGCAACCGCCTTTTCCATGCCCCGAAAAACAAAAATGGATTTTGAACCCGAAAAAAGACTATTTTAAGACAAAATTTTCATAACTCTCTGATTATCAATACATCCTATTTTGCTTCAAACATTCAGTTTTGCATCAAAAACCGCACTTTTTTACCAAAAATACATTTTATTGATTATCAGTTACTTATCAGTGAAGTATCAAAAAACAATCGCCAATCAATGACCGACAGCCGCCAAAAATGTTAAAAAAAGAGCTTCCGTCCGAACTGACATTTTGTCAATTGCTTATACCTGTATATTGAAAATAAAGACCAATAAAAAATATTCGGGCGGAGTGCTCAAAGTGAACAATCCGCCCGAATATTTTTGTCATAAACCTGTTTACTCACACACCACTCCCTTGAGGGTTGCGGAACTTGCCTCCGTAATTCTCACAGTCACGAAGTCGCCGATATGGTGGTCTCCCCTGTCGAACACCACCACCTTGTTTTGCGGGGTGCGGCCGAACAGCTGTTCGCGCGAGCGTTTGCTCACACCCTCAATGAGCACCTCGAATGTGTGTCCTATATCGCGCCGGTAGCTTTCTGCCGACAGTTCGTTCTGCAAGGCAATCATCTCGTTGAGGCGGCATATTTTTGTTTCCTCGGGTACATCGTCGGGAAGATGCTTGGAGGCATATGTGCCGGGACGCTCCGAGTACTTGAACATGAAAGCCGAGTCGTATCCGCACTCGCGCATGAGCGAGAGCGAGAGCTGGTGGTCTTCCTCCGTTTCCGAATGATAGCCCACGAAAATGTCCGTTGTCAGTCCGCAGTCGGGAATGATTCTGCGTATGGCCGCCACACGGTCCATGTACCATTCCCGGGTATATTTTCTGTTCATCAGCTTCAGTATGCGGTTGCTGCCGCTCTGCACGGGCAGGTGGATGTGGCGGCACACGTTCTTGTGCGAGGCTATGACATGCAGTGTCTCGTCGCTCATGTCCTTCGGATGCGAGGTGGTGAAGCGCACGCGCATTTCCGGTGTACACTCGGCTACCCGGCGGAGCAGTTCCGGAAAGTCCACTTCGTTGAACTTATAGGAATTGACGTTCTGTCCGAGCAGGGTCACTTCCTTGTAGCCCCGCTGCGCCAAGTCTCTCACCTCGGCCAGGATGCTCTCCACATCGCGGCTCCGTTCCCGTCCTCTGGTGTAAGGGACAATGCAGTAGTGGCAGAAGTTGTTGCATCCGCGCATGATGCTGACAAATCCCGATATGTGGCTTCCGCAGATGCGCTCAGGAATGATGTCGCGGTAAGTCTCGGTAGTCGACAGCTCCACATTGATGGCTTTCTCCCCCACCTCGACAGCCGCAATGAGTTCCGGAAGAGTGAGGTAGGCGTCCGGTCCCGCCACAAGGTCGGCATGGTGTTTCTCTATCAAGTCGTTCTTCACTCGCTCTGCCATGCAGCCAACCACACCGATAATCATCTTGTGGCCCTTCTTTCGGAGCGCGTTGAGTGCTTCGAGACGGTTCAATATTTTCTGTTCCGCATTGTCGCGGACCGAGCAGGTGTTCAGCAACACCGCATCCGCATCGTCCAGAGTCTGGCACGACTCATATCCTGCCATCTTCATGACAGATGCTATGACTTCGCTGTCTGCCACGTTCATCTGGCAGCCGTAGGTTTCTATAAAAAGTTTTTTCATCAAGAGATTTTTCGTAAATTGACGTGCAAAGATAGTGCAAATGACAGAAAATTAAAAGTTTCTCTTTGATAAACCCTTTCCGCATAAAATTCATTTTTTTTGCGGGCGGCGATTAAACTATTCAATGTACATTGTGTCAAATGAGTGTTCACAACCAACAAAAGAAATAGATATGAGAAAAATTGCATTATTGGCAGTTGTCGCTTTTTTAGGAGTCGGCAGCATGTTTGCACAGAGAGGAAACGGACGTCCTCGTATGACTGTAGAGCAGCAAGTGGAGCGTATGAAGACTGAGCTTAGTCTGACTGACGAGCAGACCAAGCAGGTGACAGATCTTTACACTGATTTCCAGAAGAAAATGCAGGGCACGGAGCGTGGAGACCGTGAGCAGATGCGTGCCGAGCGCGAGAAGCTGGAAAAGCAAGTGGAGGCTCTGCTGACTGACGAGCAGAAGACTGCTTACAAGAAATTGCAGGCGGAGAGACGTCAGGGTCCGAGAAGAGAAAACAAGGAGAAATAAAAAACGGGTAAGAAGAACGATGGGTCCGGATTCACAGGAAATCTTTTTCAGATAACTTGTGAGTCCGGTTTTTTTGTGCGCTGTACAAAAGCCTGAAACTGTTTGTCTGTGATGTTCAGGCATCTAAAAACATGGCAAACTCTTGTGTGGAAAAATGAATTTTTCTACTTTTGCATACATATACAAATCTGATATATTATCATGGAACATAGTAATCTGAGGCTAAAAGTCAGACTTTTAGTCATGAATTTTCTGCAATTTGCAGTATGGGGCGCGTACCTCACATCAATGGGAAGCTTTTTGGTCAATGTGGGACTTGCCGAGAACATCAGCTGGTTTTATGCCGTGCAAGGCATTGTCTCGATATTCATGCCCGCACTGATAGGCATTATCAGTGACCGCTGGATACCGGCGCAGCGTATGCTTGGGCTATGCCACTTTCTGGCTGCCGTATTCATGGGTTGTGCCGCGTTCTATGGAATGAACGGAGGCGACACACTGGAGTTCTCCAGACTGTTCACCTATTATACATTGAGCGTGGCTTTTTATATGCCTACACTGGCATTGTCGAACTCAGTGGCTTATTCCGCGCTCGAAGGGGCGAAGATGGACACTGTCGTTCATTTCCCGCCAATACGCGTGTTTGGTACCATAGGATTCATCTGTGCGATGATAGCCGTCGATTTTCTCGGATACCAGAACACATACGCGCAGTTTTTCGTGTCGGCAGGTCTGAGCCTTGTCCTTGCCGTATATGCGCAGACACTTCCGCCGTGTGCCGTAAGTCGCGGCACAGACGCGGAGAATGGAGGCAAGTCGTTGACGGAAGCTCTCGGACTCAGGGCCTTCACTTTGTTCAAGGAGAAGAAAATGGCATACTTCTTCCTTTTCTCCTTTCTTCTCGGTGTGTCTCTCCAGATAACAAACGGATATGCCAATCCGTTCATACAGAGCTTTGCTGCGGCAGAGGAGTATAAGGGGCTGTTTTTTGTGGAACATGCCAATCTGCTTATCTCGCTTTCACAGATGTCTGAGACACTGTGCATACTGCTGATACCTTTCTTCCTGCACCGCTATGGCATCAAGAACGTGATGCTGATAGCCATGTTCGCATGGGTCCTCCGTTTCGGCTTCTTTGCAGTGGGAAATCCCGGTCATGGTGTGTGGCTCTTTATCCTTTCGATGATTGTCTACGGAGTGGCTTTCGACTTTTTCAATGTGAGCGGTTCGTTGTTTGTCGACAAGGAGACGAGTCCGGCGATACGTTCAAGCGCGCAAGGATTGTTCATGATTATGACCAACGGTCTCGGCGCCACTATCGGTTCGTTGTGTGCCGGCGGTGTCATAAATCATTTTGTGAACGCTCGCCCTGTGGAAGAGCAACTGTCCGGATGGAGTACCTCATGGCTTATATTCTCGGCATACGCGCTGGTGGTAGGTGTGTTGTTTGCCGTTTTGTTCAAGTACAAGCATGAGAGAGCCTGAATATAGGCTTTGGTTATCTTGAATGATGAAATAATGTTTAACCTTATAATTTAATTTGCCATGAAAAGACTGATATTGTCTATGTTCTTGTCGGTATCCGTGTTGCTGCTGTCAGGAGCACCGCAGAAAAAGATTATTGACAACGGAGGAAGCGGCCCGTATAAGGCTGAGGCTGTCTCCGACCCTACTTTGCCGGGGTATGTTGTTTACCGTCCTGCCGACATAAAAGAGGCTGTTGTCCATGAAGGTCCGTTGCCGCTGTTTGTGTTTGCCAACGGTGGTTGTAATGACACATCGCTGCCCCATGAAAAGATGCTCAACGATATAGCCTCCTATGGCTACCTCGTGGTGGCTCTCGGCGAGATGCAGGACAATCTTGACGACCGCGAGCTTCACAAATCGCCTAACTCTGATATGCTGGAAGCTATTGACTGGGCGGAAAAGCAGAATGCCAGTTCTAAAAGTCCGTATTTCGGCTGTATAGACCTTGAGTATGTGGCTCTCGGCGGACAAAGTTGTGGAGGGGCGCAGACTTTGGCAAACTGCGGTGATTCGAGAGTGAAGACTTGTCTGATGATTAATTCCGGCATGGGCGATATAGAGATGGCGGGCGCGAGCAGGGAATCGCTGAAAAACTTGCATTGTCCGGTATTGTATCTTATAGGTGGTGAGAGCGATATTGCCTATCGGAATGCCGAGCTTGATTATGAGCGCATCGGTAATGTTCCGGTGGCATTTGCCAATCAGGTGAGAGTCGGGCATGGAGGCACTTTTCATGAGCCTTATGGAGGCTCATTCTCTTCAATGGCGCGCGCATGGCTCAACTGGCAGTTTAAGGACAAGCGTTCTGATATAGATGTGTTTCTGCGCAACCGTTTGAGAGACTTTCCCGACTACACAATGAAGGCAAAGAACTTTCCCGACTCCAACAACCCGTTTGATGTCAAGGAAATCAATATAAGGATGCGCGATGGCAAGAACTTATGGGGCAAGGCTTATATCCCGAATACAAAAGAACCCAAGAAACCTATGGTCATAATGGGGCATGGCTACAACGGCACACATCTTGAGCCAAAGGCTTTTGCCGAGACTCTTGCCATGCAGGGGGTGGCAAGTTTTATCTTTGATTTCTGCGGAGGAGGCAACCACAGCAGGAGTGAGGGAGAAACCACTGAGATGACTGTGTTTACGGAGAAAGAAAATATCGAGGATATAGCTGGAGAAGTAAAATCTTGGAGCTTTGTCGATTCTGACCGTATTGCTTTGCTGGGATGCAGTCAGGGCGGGCTTGTGGCATCGCTGACAGCTGCTGCCAACCCCGGCATGTTTAAATCGCTGATACTTGTGTATCCGGCACTCACTATCCCGGAAACTGCGCCGATGATGCTGAAGCGGTTTGAGGCGGATGGCAACAAGCCGCAAGACGTGATGGGAATGAAACTCGGACGGACATATTATGAGAAAATCAATGGTCTTAATGTCTTCGACACAATAGGTGGTTTCAAAGGCGATGTGTTCATTGTCTATGGCGACCGTGATATGATTGTGGCGGGCGGAGTGGACAGGGCTGTCGAGAAATATGACAAGGTACAGACTTTGGTGATTCCTGGAGGCGATCATGGTTTTTCCAATTATGCGCACCATGAGAAAGCATCGGCAGGAATAGCGGGTTTTGTCAATCGTACTCTTTCCGAAAGGCATGGCCAACGCATGATGCGGCATGAGTTTGATGCTGCGAATCCTGATGTCCACGACCCGGTGATGGCCTATGAGGATGGTGTATACTACATGTTCACCACCGGTTTCGGCGTTGGTATGATGTCATCGACAGACCTTATAAACTGGAAACAGGAGAAATCACCGTTGAATCCTGTACCTGAATGGGCGAAAACTCCTGTTCCGTCATATCAGGGGCATACTTGGGCACCGGATATTATCAAAGTGGGAGACAAGTGGTATCTCTATTATAGTTGCTCTACATTCTATCAGAACATTTCTGCCATAGGTGTGGCTGTCAACAAAACTCTTAACCCGGATTCTCCTGACTATAAATGGGAAGACCTCGGGATGGTCATTAAGTCAGAGCCGGGAGTCAACGACTGGAATGCCATTGATCCTAATGTCATTATCGACAAGAAGGGCAACCCGTGGATGACATTCGGATCATTTTGGGACGGCATACAGTTGGTCAAACTTAAAAAGGACATGAAGACTCCTGCCGGAAAACCAAAGACTCTTGCCCGTCGGCGCAACTCGTGGTCTGTGGCGCATAATCAGCCAACAGCCAATACCAATGCTATCGAAGCTCCGTTCATAACCTTTTGTGATGGCTATTATTATCTTTTTGTGAGCTATGACTATTGTTGCAAGGGGTTGAGCAGCAACTATAAGATAGCTGTCGGTCGAAGCAAGAAAGTGACCGGACCGTATCTTGATAAGAATGGCAAGGATATGGCTTTGACAGGAGGTACAATTCTTGTAGGTGAGAGCGACAGCTATGCAGGTGTGGGACACTGTAGTGTCTACAAGTTTGGTGATAAATGGTATATTGCCGCTCATGCTTACGACAAATCAAATATGGGCGCAAGCAAACTGTTTTTCCGTGAGATACGCTGGGAGAACGGATGGCCGGTGATTTCCGACTGATTGGTCTTATTCTTTTATTTATAAGAATCGGGACAAGACGGGGTACTTATGAGTCAAAGTGTATTCGATAAGTTTCTCTGTCTTGTCCCGGATTTTTGTATTTATTATTTCGTGTGATGGGATTCCGCTTGTTCGGTCTTGACGGGACTGTACTTTTGTGATAATGTATTTGCCGGATTTCTATATTTTGTCCACTGTAAAATCATCTCTGTCGTCCAGTACAGGGAACTTATGTCGGAAAGCATTCAGTTTTTCCATGTCAATCTCGGCAGTGGCTGTGTGTACACTCCCAGAACCGCATTCACCTATAGTTTTTCCATACGGGCTTATTATGCGGCTGTTGCCGCAGTATTCGCATACAGGGTCTTGCCCTACCCTATTCACTCCTGCCACATAGCATTGGTTTTCCATTGCGCGGGCGGCAAGTAGTGTGTTCCATACGTGTATGCGCGATGTGGGCCAGCTTGCCACATATATGGCCATGTCGTAGTCGCCCTTGTTCCTGCTCCATACTGGGAAACGCAGGTCATAGCATATCTGTAGAAGTATTCTGACTCCCCGAAACCCGGCAATCATCCTGTTCCGACCACAGGTGTAGTGTTTGTCCTCTTCTCCGTAAGTGAAGAGATGACGCTTGTCGTAGTAGCAGTATGTGTGGTCGGGATATACGAAAAACAGGCGGTTGAAATAGTTGTAGTACGCTTTCTTGCTGTTACAGCATCCTTTTCTGTCCTCAGAATCGTCAGTATCGGCTTTTTCCTTGACTATAATGCTGCCTGCTATCGCGCAATCCATTTCCTCTGCAATCCGTATCATCCATTGCAGAGAGGGCGGCTGTTTGCCGTTGGCAGTCTGGAACTCCTCGGCAATGTCTTCTGGCTGTGTGCAGAAACCTGTGGTGAACATTTCGGGCAGGACATACAGGTCGGACAGCGGGGCTTCTTTAATCGCCTTTTCTGCCTGTTTCCTGTTTTCTTCCGCATTCTTCCATACAATGTCCGTTTGTATGATGGTTATTCTCATGATGTAGAGTTTTTGCTCATTAGTAATTTCAGAATATAAAAAAGCGGGTAATCGGGTAAGTTGTCATACATTGTGCGGAGTGGCTCTGCACAATGATATGGTCTGTCAACTTGCCTGATTACCCGCTTCTGTCTGTTGTCCGTTATCTGATGACAAGCTTCCTTACGACTGTCTGCTTGTCAGTAACGACTTTGACGATTGTTGCGCCTTTATAGCCGTTTGTGCTGACAGCCACCAGTTTGTTGCCTGTATTCTCAGAGATAAGCTGTCCGTTGAGGCTGTATAGTGTGGCTGTCACAGCTGTGTCTTCTGTGGCAGAAACCACAATGCGGTCGCCGTGGCGGGATATGCTTAGAGCCGCATTCTCAGTGTCAGTGCCTTGTATGCCCACCTCATCAGAGATAATGGCGGTACGTGCCGCGTTAATCATCTTGTCGGTGTTTGCGTCAATCAGCATCACTACCACTTTGGTGTTTTTGATATTGGCAATGTTCTGCGGAAGTTTCATCGACACATTGGCTGTGTATGTATTGCCTGCCTTCATTTCCTGCGGGAAGTAGCCGCCGGTGCCTCCCAACTGCGATGAGCAGCTTCTTGCCACATCATTGTTGATGTATGTGGTGGTAGAACTGCCGTATATTCCGCCTTCTCCCCACTCTCCAAATATTGGGTCTGTATATTTAGAGTAGTAGTTGGTCTGGTAGTTGGGCAGTTTGTCCTCCAGAATGACGTAGAACAGGTTCAAGTTCAGGTTAGAGGCATTGATGGCACTGCGTACTGAGACTGTGAGGTTTGCCGTTCCGTCTTCTGCGTTGTATGCCACATCTGCATCCACATCGATGTCGGCGAAAGTGGCGAGTTCCTGATGCGCCATGTCAGACCATGTGTCGTTTGTCTCGTTATTGTTGAAGTAGAAACGTGTGTCCTCCGGATTCTGCCACATCGGATAGCTTATGATGCCGCTTCTGTTGATGATTCCGCTTGGCGCGCCCAAGAGTCCGAGATAAGTCGTGTAGTTGCCGAGTCCCGCGCTCAGACGGTCACCGTTGTACGTGTGTATGGAGACAGGAATGAATCTGTCGCCCAGCTCTTTCTCCAGATTCTCGATGGCAAGTATTCCCATCGGACAATTTCCGCAGTCGGCTCCAGTATATTCTTCAAGGACAACGTGCTTGGTGGTCTCGAACATAAGGTCCTTGATGAAGCTGCTCGTGGTGTTCTGATAGTCGTCCAGTTGTGTCTCGATGCTGAAAGCATTGTTCTCGCCTACAACTAACGGGAGCGGCTCGCTGAAAGTAAACTTATAAGTGTCGCCTTTCTTCAAATTCAGCCCGTCTTCAGTTACACGGCTTACGACATTGCCCTCACTGTTTTTGAGTGTAAGCTCAATCTTGCTGTATTCTTCCGTCTTGGAATTGATGGTGATGAGTCCGGAGATTGTCTCGCTTTCTTTGTTGATGACCGTCTGTGAGTTGCTGAGTGCGATAGTGTGGCGTATGTTGTGCTCTACAATCACATTGTCCACGAAAATCATGTTCTGGTCCTCATTGTCGTTGAGGAACGCAATGTATATGTTCTTACCGCTGTACTCCGCAAGGTTTACGGTGAAGTTAGTCCAGTCGCCGCTCAGGCCTTCTTCCGACAATCCCGGATAAACAATTTCATCAACAACGAGCTTGCCCTCGCTTCTCATCTTCTCTACAATGTCTTTCGACAGATAGTTGTACGATTCATCGTTTTCATAGATGATGACCTTTATTCTGTCCTCATACCCGTATCTGTAGCTCTGTGCGTCGAAACTGAGGATGCACTGCTCGTCAGGTATGTGCAGTTGTGGAATGACCATCCAGTCGTCGCTCTTTCCTGTCGGAGAATAGACAGAGTGTGAGGCGGCACAATAGTCGGAAGTGGACGACGACTCACGGATGGAGAAGTTCCACGGGGTATTGTCCTGGTCAAATTCAAAGCTTTGCATGAGGGCGGCAGGAGTGTTGTGGTCGCCTTCATACAGCATGAATGTCTGCAATGAGACATCCATCTTGTTGAAGTCGCAACTGAACAGAACCTGGTCGTCGGAATTGATTTCTCTCACGTATGTACCGTTATAGCTGATGCGTATCTCTTCGTTAGGGCATCCTCCTGTGAGGTCGGTGATGGAGCCTTTCTCTATGACCACCACGTAGCTGTTGTCGCTGAACAGATACTGTGTGCTTGCCGGATATGCCGCCACTCTGTCGGCATTGTATGCCAGAATCATGTTGCAGATGTATTTGTCCTCCTTCGTGCTGTACAGATAGGCTGAGGCTGTGTCGGTGAGAGACACATAGGCATTCATTGTCAGCATCACAGGGTTGGAAGAATAGTCAATCTTTGCCACAGCAGAGCCGTCTGCCGGATAGATGGTATGGGCATACACAGGCTTGTTCTCGAGACCGGTATATTCAATTCTTATTTCCTCGTTCCTCATAGAGGCATCCTCGCTGATGCTCAGTATGCCGGCAGGAATGACAATGGTATATTTCTTGCCTTGCTCAAAATTTTTAGTCCTGAATCCTATTCTTATTTTGTTCTTGCTGTTGTCAGTGTACTTGATACTGAGCGATTTTTGGATGATATTGCCCTCATCGTCACGCAGCTCCACGCTGTTTTCTGCCGCTATGATATTGACATCACGGGTGAAAGTGATGTCAATGCTTTTGAGCGTGGTAAAGGCGGAGCCTATCTCCGGGCTTACCTTGTAGCTTCCTAAAAGATTGATGGTCTTGCTGTCCTCTGCTACCGGGTTAGGGAACTGTACAAGATAGTTCTCGTGGGTATTCGGATCGACAAGGCACAGCATGTACCGTCCGTCGCCCGTGATGTCGGACGGAGTTCCGGTATAGTCGAATCCGGTGTACTTGTAAAAGTCGATGCCATACTTCTGTAAGTAGATTTGCTGTCCGCTTACCCAATATTTTCCTGTGTGGATATACCATTCGCGCAGCGGCACATTGGTTGGTGTGGCACCAAACACGTTTCCGTTGTCATCAATGTGGTAGCCGGTAATGTCCTGTCCTTCTTCCGTGTCGAACACCTCAATCTTCTGGGTCTCGATATTGTATCTGAAAGCTACCATGTACTCGTTCAGGAACTGGCTGCCGGGTATTTCTTTTCCCATATATGCCTTTCCTGTCACCCACTTGCCGTTCTGGCTCATCTGAGGGAAGTCGGTGAAGAGCAGACCGTCATAGTGTGACTGCCACGGGTGCAGGTCGTCAGGAGTGAAACCTATGGCATGGTAAGTTTTCTCCTCACGGTCGTAGATATAGTTGAAAAGAGCTACCGGATAGACATACGAGAACGACATGGTGCCGAGGATATATCGTCCGTCGGGCGAGATGTCGGTAAATCTGTTCTGTCCCTGATCTTCGTGCTGCATGTCAAGCTCAGGGATTCCTTCCGGAACAATCATCTTGCCGGTGGTGAGGTCCCAGATGAAAGCCTCCTCTATGTACTCATTGTAAGACGGCGACATGTTGCCGATGGCATATTTGCCGTTGTCCGACATGGCGGTGATTCCGCCCTGCATGTCCTCTGGCATTTCGAGCAGGCTCCATCCCCCGTTCTCTTTCGACCAATAGGCTGCTTGGCCGTCGTATCTTCCGATAGCGGCTGTTCCTGCCTCGTTTATGTCTGTGATGCTGCAACGGTGTCCCGCGCTTCTCTCTTCCTCAGTCAGCAGGTTGAACGACTCCCTTGTCTCATGGTTGGTGACAACCGATGAGTTTGTGATTTCCCAAACTGTGTTCCCCGAAATCCTGTAACTGATATTGCTTTTGCTGATGTCTGTGATGATGGGCTGTTGCAACGTCTGTGCGTGTGCCCCGAGACAAAGCAATATGAGACTGACGATAATAGTAATTTTTCTCATAATGAGTTGTTTTGATAGATTGTTTCTAATTATTTGACGCTCCGTTTGCTGCGGATGATGAAGTATATTCCTATGATGACGAACGGAATGCTGAGCAACTGTCCCATGTCGAGAAGCATTCCCTCCTCAAAGTCCACCTGCTCTTTCTTGATAAATTCCACGAAGAAGCGGAATACGAATATGGCAGTCAGGCAGAAACCGAAGTAGAAGCCTGTGCCGACCGACATGCCCGTGCGGCTTGCTTCGGACTGATGCGCCGCCGCTTTAGGTTTCCCGCTTCTCATGCCGTATTTTCTGTATATCGCCACTTCGGCAAAGAATATGAGCAGGTATGCCAGTGCCTCGTAGAGCTGTGCGGGATGACGCGGAACAAGCACACCGTCGACGAGTGCGTCGCGTGTATGGAAAAGGAATCCCCACGGCATTTCTGTCGGACTGCCGATGATTTCAGAGTTCATCAGGTTGCCGAGTCTGATGCAGCAGGCTGTCAGAGGGGTGGCTATCGCCACATTGTCGAGTACGGTCAGGACTGGCACTTTCATTCTCTTTACATAAAGGATGAGGGCAAGGGTCAGACCGATGGTGCCTCCGTGGCTCGCAAGTCCCTCATAGCCGCGAAACTCCCAGTCCCATGTGCCGGGGGCGAAACGTATGGGCAACACCATCTCGATGACTCCTTTTGCGGAGCTGAGATAATACTCCGGCTCATAGAAAAGGCAGTGGCCGAGGCGCGCGCCAATAAGTATTCCGAAAAAGCAATAGAGGAACAGCGGCTCAAACTTTTCGTCGGCAATCTTCTGCTGCTTGTAAAGTTTCTGTACGGTGAGATAGGCGAACAGCAGTCCTACACACCAAAGGAAGGAGTACCACCGGAGCGAGAAACCGCCTATTCTCAGAATCTCAAGACCGGGCTGCCAGTCAATGAAACAAGGTATAGTCATATTCGTGATAAAGATACTTGGGGTTGAGAATGTTGTAAATGTCGGGCATTTTGAGAAAAACGGAGATACAGAGAATAATAATGATGCTCCGTATCTCCGTTTTCTTTCAGTCGTCAGGCGGTGTGTTACACATTGAACCTGAAGTGCATGATGTCACCGTCCTGCACGATATATTCCTTGCCTTCCACACCCAGTTTGCCGGCTTCGCGGACTGCCGATTCCGAACCATACTTTATATAGTCCTCATATTTGATGACCTCGGCTCTGATGAATCCCTTCTCGAAGTCGGTATGTATCACACCGGCACACTGAGGAGCTTTCCATCCCTTGCGGTAAGTCCATGCCTTCACTTCCATCTCTCCGGCCGTGATGAATGTCTCAAGATTCAGGAGTGAGTAGATGGCCTTGATGAGGCGGTTGCACCCGCTCTCGCTCAGTCCGAGGTCTTCGAGGAACATCTGCTTCTCCTCGTATGTCTCCAGCTCGGCAATGTCGGCCTCTGTCTGGGCAGAGATGATGATGACTTCCGCATTCTCGCCCTTGATGGCATTGCGCACAGCCTCCGTATAGGCGTTGCCGCTTTTTGCGCTTGCATCGTCCACGTTGCACACGTAGAGCACCGGCTTGGTGGTGAGAAGGAACATGTTCTTTGCGGCCGCTGCCTCTTCCTCGTTCTCCAGCTCCACAGTGCGCGCGCTCTGTCCCTGCTCAAGAGCCGCCTTGTAGCGGAGCAGCAGTTCCAGCTCCACCTTGGCCTGCTTGTCACCGCCCACGTTGGCAAGCTTCTCCACTCTCTTGATGCGGCTCTCCACCGTCTCAAGGTCTTTGAGCTGAAGCTCCGTGTCGATGATTTCCTTGTCGCGCACAGGGTCTACCGAACCGTCCACATGCACAATGTTGCCGTTGTCGAAACAGCGGAGAACGTGTATGATGGCGTCACACTCGCGGATGTTGCCAAGAAACTGGTTGCCCAATCCCTCTCCACGGCTTGCGCCTTTCACGAGTCCCGCAATGTCCACAATGTCGCATGTGGCAGGAACAATGCGCCCCGGGTGTACAAGCTCTGCGAGTTTTGTCAGTCTTTCGTCCGGAACTGATATTTGTCCCATCTGCGCGTCTATGGTGCAAAACGGAAAATTGGCTGCCTGAGCCTTCGCGCTCGACAGACAATTGAAAAGAGTGGATTTGCCGACATTCGGAAGTCCTACTATACCTGCTTTTAATGCCATATTGTATTATGTTTTTTCTATTTTGTAATGTTCTGTATCTCTCCTTCCCGCCGGAGTCTTCTGCGGATGCCGGACGCACAGTAAAATAATCCTCCCGGATTCTGTATTCCTTTGCCTCGCGACAGAAAAATCTTTGTGTACGGGAATGGCGGTATAACGGCTTAAAGTCGTTAGCTTCCGCAAAGTTACGCTTTTTTGTCAAGATGCAGTTTGTTTGCAGAGTGTTTTTCATACCTTTTCCGTTTTCCGTCCTTTCTCCCCTTGCCTGCTTCGTCCCGGAATGGTCGTTTCCGGTTCTGCAATCCGCTGCTTTTTCCCTGTGTTCCAAATCCCAGCCGGCCTCTTTTCCCGTTTGTCTTTAAGAATAGTATCTCTGTTCTTCGGGTAGAATGAATGGGCTGTGACAAGTACATAAATCTGTTCAATATATGGAAACAATTCTCAAAATAAGTTTGTTTGGAGATATGTATGAGTCTGTAAGAATCCACCTGCAAAAACATAAATGTCTGTAAATTCACCAAAGGCGCATTTGACGTTTTGTCACTTGGTGAGAAAACACGATTTTAACATATTGGGCGGCTGTCGACTTTGATTCTGTGTTTGGTTTTTGGAAGTTTGCTGATAAACCACTGATAATCAGTTAGATGTGTTTTTAGTAAAAAGCATGCCGTTTTAGACGTAGAACGCATGGTTGTAATCAAAATAGGATGTGTTGATAATCAGATAGTTATGAAAATTTTGTCTTAAAAATGTCTTTTTTCAGGTTTAAAATCCATTTTTGTTTTTCGGGGCATTGAAAATCCGACTGCCGTCTTTTTGAGGAAGTGATTCGGAAAAATACCCGATTTTGGCCCGAAAAACGGGCTTTGAAAATTTTGTGCGCCTTGAAAATAAATTTTGTGCGCCTTGCGAAAAAAATCAGTGTGCCTTGAAAATAAATTTTCAGCACCTTGTAATTTTGGATTTTAGGGGACTTTTGGGGGAATAAGGCACGTTTGGGATTGGATTTTTATATCTTTTGGTCGGTCGGACTGTTCTATTTGTCCACTTGATTTTCGAGTCTCAAAAACCTCCGTAGAATCGCGTTTTTGCAACCGAGGCAAGGTTCGGTTCATTTTGAAGCGATTCTACGAGGGTCGGATTTTAACATTTTACGTTTGATATAAAGTAAGCAAATCGCATTATATGCTGATATTTTGTCAGTGTGTTAGGGTTTTTCGGCTGTTTTTTTGTATATATGCCTCACAAGCATACCGTCAGGAATGTTTATGGTCTTGAGATTAACGCAATTGGCAAACGTCGCAGTCTCTATTTCCTGCAACGAAAAAGCTGAGTTTTCTATACTTACCACTCCCTCCGGAATAACGAGCTGTTCCAAATCAGAGCAATTCAAAAAGGCTTTCTCGCCTATTGCTGTGACTGACGCAGGTGTTTTGGTAGCAGAGCATCCCGCCAACAGCATATTCGCCTCTGTGTCGATTATCGCATTACAGCCGTCACGGGAATCAAGACACTCATTGTTCGGATCTACGAGGATTTCTTTTAAACTGTATCAGCTGCTAAACAGTTCGACACCGACAATGTAAACTTCTATTTTTATAGACCAATTTTTTACGTTCCAAAACTCCCTTGTAGCGTATTTCCCATTCTTTTCTTCCAAAAATTTTCCATCCACCACCCGAAAACTATCAAAATATGGGGTAAAAACTGACAATTGTCAGTTTTCG
>JAMPEL010000072.1 GCA_023665185.1 Roseburia sp. | reverse complement strand
ATTTTGACTCAAACCATGCGTTTTACGTCAAAAACCGCACACTTTTCACTAAAAATGCATTTAGTTGATTATCAATAACTTACTGATGAAACCCCGGAAAAACAAGCACCGAGTCAAAGTCGATAGCCGCCCCAAATGTTAAAATTCGCCTTCCCGTCCAAGTGACATAATGTCAAGACAGCCCTTGCCCGCATACTGTTGTCCGGCAATATGTGCGGCAGAATGATTCGGGACAGATGCTTCCGTTTATAAAGCACTTACAAGCGATACAATGGATACGTTTTGTGTAGAGACGCTGCAATCTATTTGATAAGGGCTATGCACACAGTGTGCTGTATCACTCGAAATGTCGGATGAACTGAATTTGTTTGTCTTTTGAGTGAGCGAGTTATTCTATTTGTCCACTTGGCTTTCGGAGTCTAAAAAACTCCGTAGAATTGCTCAAATGCAACTAAGGTAAGGTTTTGCTCATTTTGAACGGTTCTACGATGTCTTGGATTTTAATATTTCGGATCGATGTGAAAGTAACAAAATCCGGTGATATGCCGACAAAAAGTCAGTATATCACCGGATTTTATTACTGTTTTGCGAATGGTAATTTACAAATATGCCGCAACAGACGGCGGTTTGTTATGGCTCATCGCTTGTCACAACCCAAATTGGCAAAATATCCGGCAGGCTTCTTTAAAGATTATGCCAGCTTGCTGCTTGAAATATCAGATGAATCGAGAATGCTCCTCCTGTGGAGGATTTGTGCATTTTATCCGCCTCATCCTGGTTGGCTCTTTTCTTGAATGCGATTGTAGAGGCAATTCTAACAGACAGGCATTAGAAATCGAGATCTATTTTCAGGCTGTCGTCAGACAAGTCCCCATAGTTATTCTCTTCCTGCATTGTAGGATTGTCTGAGTCTGTATCATAATTCTCTTTTATTGTGATTTGTTCTCCCTTTGCCACTGCAATTGCTTTTTGCAATGCTTCGGTGAATTTTTCATAGTCTTCTTTGTATAAGAAAAGCTTATGTTTTTCAAAAGTGAAATGAGGGGTTTCCTGATCCCCGTCAGATATTTTCTTACTTTCTGTAATAGCAATGTATTTGTCTCCGTTTCTACTTTGCTTTACATCAAAATAGTAGATCCTTCTCCCGGCTTTGACATTCTCCGAGAATATGAGTTCTTTTCCTGATTCGTTCATTGTCTATGTCCTTTCCGTTATTGTTTTTATTTTTAATGGTATTCTTGACCACAAACTTTCTTCTGTGCGTTTGCACTTTTATTTGTTCCTTGTTTTTTACGCAATGCACATTTCCCTGCTTTGCTTGTGCATTATGTCGTATTTTATATCGCAAAATTGTTCGTTTTTTTTTATTTTGTCAAGAATTGGACGTTTTTTTTTTGTTTTACTGTAATCATTCTTAAAAAAGGAATCGCATTTCGGGGATTTTCACTACTTTTGCAGACGAGTTTTACAAAAAAAGAGTTTTTTGCTTTATGATTAACCGCACATTAATTCGATTGAAAATCGTGCAACTGATGTATTCCTACTATCAGAACGGTGGGAAAAATGTTGATACAGCTGAAAAGGAGCTTCTTTTCAGTTTGTCGAAAGCTTATGACCTTTATAACTATCTGCTCATGCTGATGGTTGCAGTGACGCGTTATGCTTTGGAGCAGGTTGAGCGTCAGGAACACCTTAATAAGGTTACGCATAATGATGCTGTTGTCAGTCACAGATTTGTGGATAACAAATTTATTATGCAGCTTGAGGTGAACAAGCAGCTTAATGAATTTAAGGAAAATCAGAAGAAAACATGGGCTAACGATGAGGATTACATTAAGAAGCTATATTCCGACATCATAGCTTCTGAGTATTATAAAGAGTACATGGAGAGAGAGCAGACAGACTACTTCTTGGATCGCGATGTCTGGAGGAAGATTTACAAGAACATCATCATGAAGGATGAGCGTATCGATGCTGTGCTTGAAGACCAAAGCCTTTATTGGAATGACGACAAGGAGATTGTGGATACTTTTGTACTCAAGACAATCAAACGGTTTGAAGAGAGCAATGGGGCAGACCAGCCGCTGATGCCGGAGTATAAGGACGATGAGGACAGGGACTTTGCCGTAAGACTTTTCCGCCGCACCATACTTAACGACTCATACTACCGCTCACTCATCAGCCAGAGTGTCAAGAACTGGGAGTTTAGCCGTTTGGCGTATATGGATGTGGTCATCATGCAGATTGCCATGGCAGAGGTGCTCAGTTTTCCTGCAATACCGGTATCTGTAACCATCAACGAGTATGTCGAGATAGCCAAATACTACAGTACTCCTAAAAGTGGTGGCTATATCAACGGTATTATAGACAATGTAGTGAAGAGGCTGAGGGCTGAAGGCAAACTTCCTATGAAATAAAGTAATCTTTAATTTATAAAATAGAGTATTTATGTTTTTGAATCTTTTACAGGGTGCTGCCGGAGCTAAAGGCGGATTCGACCCGACAATGATCATTATGATTGTTGTGATGTTTGCAATTGTATATTTCTTCATGATACGTCCTCAGAAAAAACGTCAGAAGGAGATACAGAATTTCCGCAATTCTCTTGCTGTCGGAAGCAAGGTCGTTACAGCCGGAGGCATCTACGGGACGGTGAAAGACCTTAATCCCGGAGGTCCGTGGATTTTGATAGAAGTTGCAAACGGCGTCAAGATTCAGATTGACCGCAATTATGTATACGCTGATCCTTCGCAGGCCCAGCAGCAGTAATCACAGACCGGGATATGCCGTGATTCTTTGCGGTTGTTGTGAATTTTCATCATATACTCAATTTTGAATATATGCATACAGAATCGGGATTGGAATATTTGCGCGTGCGCATCACCGGTTATTATAAACGTATCATCGGAAGATTGCGGTTGTTGAAAGTCAACCGCGAACTTCTGGTGTTTTTTGTGTTTCTATGTGTAGCTATCATCTTCTGGTTCTTGCAGACATTCAAGGAAGAGATGAATATCGGTGTCAATTATAAAGTAAGCATTTACAATGTGCCGAAGAACGTGATATTCACCTCACCTGTGCCGGAAACGATTAAAGTAAACATTTCGGGAAGGGGATTTGCCGTGCTTGAATATCTGTCCAAATTGCAGGATAAGACTATACATGTGGATTTCTCGGAGCTGTCAAGCAACAAAGGGTATATAAGTATCGGTAATGCGGTCTGGCGGAATTTGCTGGCAAAAGAATTTAATGAGACCGTCCGGTTTGTGTCCACAACTCCCGCTGTCGTGGGGCTATATTATTCAACTGGGCAAAAGAAGAGGGTGCCTGTTGTGTTTAACGGGCAAATCCGGACTGGGCAGCAGCATTTGCTGTGTGGGGTAGAGCTGAATCCTGATTCTGTAGATGTCTATGCCTCTTCCAGCTATTATGACAGTATCACAGTCGCATATACGGAAAATTGTATGTTCAGCGGTCTTGAGGACACCTTGCATACCCGGCTTTCCTTGAAGACTGTCACTGGAGTGAAGTATGTTCCGGATAGTGTGGACGCTACTATCTGTGTAGACCTTTTTACGGAGAAAACGCTCAAACTTCCTATTTATTGCGAGAACATTCCTCAAAACAAGATTCTGCGTACATTCCCTTTGGTTGCCGATGTGACGTTTCATGTCAGTGCGACAATGTTCGACCTTGTCTCTGAAAATGATTTCGCGCTTGTTGTCGATTACAACTCGATTCGTCCGGGCGATGAGAAGTGCCGTCTTCAGGTGCGCTCGAAACCAAATGGAGTGACAAACTTGCATATTTATCCGGAAACAGTGGAATATATCATTGAGCAGATAGAGGAATAAAGGCCGGGGAGGAGTGATGGATTTCTGTCTGTCTTCTATAGTATCGAAAATGTTCTCTATCGCGTAATGGATGTCTCTCGGTTATTTTGAGAGCGTCCTCTATTGTAACTAAAACGTTTTCTATTAATATTAAAGTAAAAGCGGGTACAAACTACTTGTACATCCTGTATAAGCCTTTTTGGTGCGTATGCCATACTGTCTGCTTTTGCTTTGGAAATACATGTGTCTTATGAAAATTGGTATTACAGGTGGTATTGGTAGCGGAAAAAGCTACATTTGCGACAAACTCCGCCGATTGGGATTCCCTGTTTATTCGTGCGACTACGAGGCAAAGCAGCTCATGGTCTGCGATGCCTGTATAATTGACGGGGTGAAAAGGCTTGTGGGCGATAAGGCATACACTCAGTCGGGAGAGATAGACAGGGCTGTGATTGCCAACTTTGTTTTTTCAGGGGCAGACAATGTAAGGCAAATGAATGCTATTGTCCATCCCCGTGTCAAGGCGCATTTCGAGGCTTGGGCACGGCAATGCAACGCTGAGTTTGTGTTCATGGAATCCGCCATATTGTTCGAGTCAGGATTCGATGATGTGGTGGACAAGACCGTGGCTGTATATGCGCCGAAAAATGTCCGTCTGCTTCGTGCCATGCGGCGTGACCATGCCACGGAAGCACAAATCGTGAGCCGGATGAACAGTCAGATGGACGAGGATGAAAAGCGTGGCCTTGCCGACTTTGTGATAGTGAATGACAGTGTGGCGGATGTGGACGGACAAATACAGAACATGCTCGATGCGTTGTCTTTGAATTGATTGTAAAACTGCATATCCGCAAAGGTGGACTGCTGTATATTTTCTTCGTTTAAGTATTTTTATTCTTGCAACTTTTGCTTTCTATTTTGAATGCTATTAACTTTGCAGCAGTTTCCGTCTTGTCCGCCTTACGGGGTGTTGTCTGACGGGAAATATGTGATCAGATATGAGAACGGTTATTTGAGCATATATGTATATGCCGGAGATACATATTCCTTAAAATAGGAGGTTGTTTTCCTTATATATATGATACGTGTAAAACATTGCATGGCTCGATAACAATAGAAATAATAACATAATAGATTAAAGAAAATGCTTAAAACAATTCTTGCCATTTCTGGCAAACCCGGACTTTACAAACTTGTTTCCCGTGGCAATAAGATGCTTATTGTCGAGACTGTCGATGCTGCCAAGAAGCGTATGCCTGCTTATGGAGCTGACAAAGTAGTTTCTCTCGCTGATATTTCTATTTATACGGATGATGACAACGAGGTTTCTCTTGCATCTGTATTCGAGTCTATAAAGACAAAATACGAGGGAAAAGCAGTGGAAATATCTGCTAACAAGGCTGACAAGCAGAGTGTTGTCGAGTTTTTTGAACAGGTTCTCCCTAATTATGATACAGACCGTGTCCGTGTGAGCGATATGCGTAAGGTCATTGCATGGTATAACATTCTGGTGACAAACGGTATCACTGAGTTTGAGGAGAAGGTTGAAGAGGCTGAGGAAGTGCCGGCTGAATAAGAAAACGAAGTAATGGGGAGTTTTATCTCCTTTATATAAAGCAGATGCGGATTGTTTCCATGTTGGAAACAAATCCGCATCTGCTTTTAGTTTGTTCGTGCTTTTGATGATTGTTGCTTTTCTGAATGGGAAGAACTAAAAGAAGAAGAACAAAGAGAACTGGAATTATACGACTAAGTAAAAATTCCATTTCACTTTGTTCTTTGTGTGATATTATCAACCAAACAATTCTGAATGTGAGCCAAGACGCAATACTCCGATTTGATTTTCTTTTTCGTCAATCCAGATGAGCAGAAAATCTCCTTCTACATGACATTCCATACAGCCTTTATAATTTCCTTTCAATAAATGCGGGTCATATTCTTTTGGAATAGGAATTTCGTCACGTAACATTCTCAATATCTCCGCAACCTTTTCCATTTTCTTCGGTTGGTTACGGTATTTTTTGCGTCTTTTTTGTATTGACTTGAAAACCGGAGGATTTTCATAAACCCATAGACTTATACATTGCTTCTACACTTGAAACGTCAAGTTCACCTTGTAGTTTTCCTGACTTAGCCTCTTCGATAGCGGCACATGTGGTTTCATTGGGTTCTGAATATGCCAAATCAAACAGAGCGCATTCTACAAAATTATTGAGACTGCGGTTTTGTTTGCGGGCCATTTTTTTTAGACGTTCTATAAGTTCTACTGGTAAGCGGAAACTCTGAGCCTTTTTCTGTATTGCAATATCCATAACGGTTTCTTTTGTTTGCAAGGTTAATACATCCGTATTACACTGTTCACTTTGCTTCCTTCACAAGGAATATCATCGTAGGCAAGTGGTCGCTGTAGCCGTTAGTCCATATTCCGCTTGCATGGGTGCGTTTAGGACTTCCTTTGAATTTGCCATCCTGTTGGATGAGATAGTCCTTCAGGAAAATCTCATTCTTATGGAATTTCAGTGTCGAACGGTCTTCGCCAAGAAGGTTGCCTGTAAATACAATTTGGTCGAACAGATTCCATTTTCCATTATATAATAATGTGCCCTGTCCGGTCTTGTACAGCATGTCCCACCACGGATTGTACAAGTCGTGCTTGCCCACATTGTTTTTCTTGTGCTTGCATCCGAGAGCCTCCGTCATACTCTTGTTGTTTGGGTCGTCATTCATGTCGCCCATGATGATGATTTTAGCTTCCGGGTCTGCCTGTTGGATAGAGTCTTTTATGACACGCACCTGCCTGCCCGCAAGTTCACGGAACTCGCTGCCCGCGCCTCGTGATGGCCAGTGGTTGACAATGACATGCACATTCTCGTCCGCCAGTTTGCCGCTTACAAGCAAGAATCCTCGTGTGGCATATGTGGTGTCGTTGTTCGGATAAATATACGGTACAAGGCAACTGTTTTCTACCTTGAACAATTTGGGGTTGTAGAATAGCGCACAGTCGATGCCTCGTCTGTCCGGACCTTCGTAATGCACAATCTGGTAATTCCGCTCTTTCAATGCCGGTTGTTCGACAAGGTCGTTGAGTACGCGGCGGTTTTCCACCTCCGCCACTCCGATGATGGCAGCTCCGTATGGCAGTTTGTCAGTGCATAGCTCCGACAGCACTTTCGACATGTTTGCCAACTTGCTCTTGTATTTCATTGTGCCCCATTTGTTGGTTCCGTCCGGAGTATACTCCCAGTCGTTCTTGCCCTTGTCGTGAATCGTGTCGAACAAGTTCTCCAGATTATAAAAAGCCACTCCGTAAAGCGAATAACGCTTTCCTTCGGGACGTCCCGAAGTGAAGATAACGGCAACAGCCATTACCGCGAAAAAGTATAAGATTCTTTTCATGTTTATAATGATGTTTGTTCGTTTTTTTCTTTAGTCACGCAAATATCATAAAAAAAAATGAGAAGGGAAATTAAACGGATGATTTTTATGCAAAGGCAGTAATATCATAGGCTTCTCTTGTGTCCCGGATTTTGTGCCAGACCGTTTTTTGTATCCGTTTGGAACTTTATAATATAATAATGTCTGTGCTTTGTTGCAGACATCTGTCTTGTCTGTAACGTAAAAGTTGGAACGGCACACAAGATTCTCAAAACCGCATTGTGGCTTTTGTAAACCGCAGTGCGGTTTTGAGAAACGTGTATGGATACAATGAATATAATAGGGCTTGAATTTATAATAAGCACCGGAATAAAAAGGAGAAGAATAGTCATAATCTCACTGTCATAGAAGTGGGTTTGCGGTTCCGGTATTTCTTTCCAACGCTTGGGATAAAGATATTAAAAGTGAGGAAATAAGGCTGATTTTATTTGTGATTATTCTTTTGCCGAAATGTTTTTTCTATTTTTGCAAAAGATTTTGTATAATTTGTAATATCAAAATGTCCTGAAAAAAGACTGTTGTATATCTTGATAGTGACAAACCTTTTGTTTTGTCAGCTATTTTGATGATAAACGGAGTATTATTAGAAAAAAGGCAATATAAATAACAAAGTGATTATATGAGTAACGGTGTAAAACTAACGGTTGCTGTGTGGTGTGTGTCCATTGCATTGATGGCGCAACATCAGACTGACAGCCTCAGAAGCCTGGACGACAATGCAGACTTCACGTTTACGGAAAGTCAGCTTGATGAGGATGGTGATGCGGCGCAGACTGTTTCGTCGCTTATGTCATCGAAGAGCGACCCTTATCTTTCGGATGTGGGCTACTTGTTCAGTCCTATGCGCTTTCAGATTCGTGCATACGACAACATGTACAGCCAGACTTACATGAACGGATTAATGCTGAACGACACTGAGCTTGGACGTTTCAGTTATGGTATGATTGGCGGTTTGAATGACGCTACCCGAAACCGGGAAGGTGTGTCGGGCTTTGAAGCCAACAACTTCGGTATGACGGGAGTGGGCGGAGCTACTAACATCAATGCGCGTGCGAGCCAGTTTGCGCAGGGTAATAAAATATCTCTTTCCGGATGTAACCGCAATTATCTGGCAAGAGGTATGTATACTTTTGCCACCGGCATGATGGAAAGCGGATGGGCTTTTGCTGGAAGCGTCGGCTACAGATGGGCAAATGAAGGTGTCATCGAGGGTACTTTCTACAACTCTTTCAGTTATTTCCTTGCGGCGGAGAAGCGTTTCAATCTGAACCATAGCCTTTCGCTGGTCACTTTTGGTGCGCCGACAGAGCGTGCACAGCAGGGAGCATCGACAGAAGAGGCTTATTGGCTGGCAAACTCGCATTATTATAACCCGAACTGGGGTTATCAGAATGGGGAGAAGAGAAACTCAAGAGTGGTCAGGGACTTTGAGCCTACAGCCATTGCCACATGGGACTGGGACATTGACTATACAAAGAAGCTGACTACTTCTGCCGGATTCAAGTACAGCATGTACAGCTCTACGGCTCTCGGATGGAATGGAGACGCATACGACCCGCGTCCCGACTACTACAAGAACCTTCCGAGTGCGGTGTTCGATGTGTATGACCTCGACAAGAACAATCCTGATTATTTGCAGGAGAACGCTTTCCTTGTAGACCAGTATAACGACATGGTTGACTATTGGACTTCAGACAAGGCGAACAGGCAGATTAATTGGGACAGGATGTATTATGTGAATCAGGTGAACGAGCAGAACGGTGGAGAGGCTTTGTATTATCAGGAGCGCAGGCATAACGACCAGATGGTGTTTGCATTCAATTCTACGTTCACTCACAATCTGGACAATGTCGGAAAGTATGCTTTGGGTATATACCTTAATACTACAAAGGGTATGCACTACAAGACTATGGCTGACTTGCTGGGAGGAACACGATATACCGACTATGATAAGTTTGCAGCCAACGACTACGGACGCTGGAGCACTGAGGCGCAGAACGATCTCAACAACCCGAACCGCAGTATTGGTGAGGGCGACAAGTTCGGATACAACTACAACATCTTTGTGAACAAGGCGCGTCTGTGGGGACAATACCAGTATACGGGAACTCCTCTCAGCCTGACTGCCGGAGCGCATATCGAGGGAACTTCCATCGAGCGCGACGGACTGATGCGCAACGGTCGTGCTCCAGAGAACTCCTATGGAAAGAGTGGGGCAGCCGGATTCTTGGGCGGAGGCGGAAAAATATCTGCCATATATCGCTTGATGGCAAACCATCGCCTCAGTCTTGCCTTCGGATATGACAAGCAGGCGCCGCTTGCGCGCAACAGTTTTGTGGCTCCGCGTATGCAGAACAACTTTGTGGACAATTTGTCGCTGGAAGACATTACAAGTGCCGAACTTGCTTATTCATTCCGTTTTGGAAATCTTTCGGGTAAAGTGACCGGATACTATACGAAGTTTGAGAATCAGGTGGAGCAGACAGCTTTCTACAACGACCAGCAGGAGCGTTTCACTTATCTGACGATGAACGGCATAGAGAAGGAACACTACGGCATCGAGGCTGCTTTGGTATATCAAGTGAACAACAACCTGTCGTTCAAAGCTGTCGGAACAATCAGCGAGGCGAAGTACGTCAATAATCCTTATGCGCAAATCAGTTATGAGGGAATGGACTCGAAGACAAATGCGGAACTTAATATGTGGAAGAATCCTGTGACAAACGAGGCTATGCCTCTCAGGGTGATTGCTGATGGCATTCATGTAGGCGGAACACCGCTTACGGCCGTGAGCGTAGGTGTCGATTATAATGTTCACGGATGGTTCTTTGGCATGAATCTCAATTATTATGACCGTGTGTATGTAGGTTTCTCCCAGTACCGCCGTCTTAGCAATGTTCTCGGCAACTACACTGCTTCAAGTGTGAATGAGGCTGGCAATACAGTCTATGATGTGACAAGGGCAGAACTGGAAGAGAACGGAGGTGTGTTGTTTGGCGAGAACGGCGAGGTGGTAGATGCCTATACGGCAAGTCAGGAGAAGTTTAAGGGCGGATTCATGCTTGATGCTTCTATCGGCAGGTATATCCGTTTGAAGAAGGGCAGGAGCATTTCCATCAACTTGTCGGTGAACAACATCACGAACAACCGCAATATGCGTACCGGTGGTTATGAGCAGAACCGTGACGATTTCTATAACACGGGTGTGGCAAAATCATATAAGTTCTCGAAGAACTCGAAGTATTACTATGCGAATGCAGTCAATGCGTTCCTCAATGTAGGTTATAAGTTCTGAGCCATGAACTTTTGGATTTCTGAAGAACCAAGAATAAAAGAAACATTTAAGCAGATATGAATAAGATATTTTCAATAATGATGGCAGGATGTATGGTGTTGTGTACATTTACGTCGTGCATGGATGATACGGATGAGCCGAATACGGACGGCTTGCTTGTCACCAGTCCTGTATCTGTAGGAGAAGTGAACAGCAGCATTTCAAAACTGAAATCGACTTACAAGTCGCTTTTCACTCAGAGCAATGCTTTTGAGCAAATCACGGAGGATGTGGTGATAGAGGCTGTGGTGGCTGCGAATGACATTAGCGGGAACCTTTATCAGACACTTTTGCTGCGCGATGTGAACGAGGAGGAAGGCACAGACCAGGCAATTGTATTGGGTGTAAAGAACACTTGCCTGTACCCTTACTTCATGCTTGGACAGCGTGTGAAGGTGAATCTGAAAGGACTCTATATCGGTGTGTATAGCAAATTGCCGAAAATCGGACAGCCTTATTTTACAAGCAGTGGCAATCTGCGTCTCGGACCGATATTGTTCCAGCTTTGCAGTACAAATATAGAGCTTGTTGGAAAGCCTGACCCTGATTGTGCGGAGTGTCAGCCTAAAGTGTTGGACGAGGCTTGGTTGAAGGCCAGTGACAAGAAGAATTATGAGAACTATCCTATGCTGGTGACTATAAAGGGCACTTTGGCAGAGGCTGACGGAACGGCAATCTTTGCTCCTGAGGCTGAGCAGGATGCCGGATACGGAGTGGACAGGACATTGAAGGTAGGCTCAACGAATGTCACTTTGCGTACAAGTACACAGAATGACATTGCATTTCTTGTAATGCCGCAGGACGAAAGAAGCTATACCGGACTGCTCAGTTATTACAGCAGCTGGCAGATTCAGCTTCGTGCCACTGATGACATTTATCCTGCTGTGCAGGAAAACGAAGATGAGCAGGCGGAGCATTGAGAACAGATGATGCGAGGGCTTGTCTCTTTGGCTCAATTAAAAGAATAACAATAAAAAAAGATACAAATCATGAAAAAGCATTTTTCATTTATATTTGCGGTGGCTGCCGCTTTGGCATTTACAGCGTGTGAGGATGTGCCGGCACCGTATGAGATTAATAATAATGGTAGTGGTACGGAGACTGATGTGCTGTTGAGTGAGACTTTCTCTACATCAATGGGCGGTTTCCAAAATGTATCGACTGTGGCAGATTACAGTTGGGCTGTCAGCTATAGTAGCGTACAGATTTCCGGATATGATTCTTCCACATCACAGAATAATGATGCGGAGAGCTGGCTGGTTTCACCGACAATGGATTTCTCTGAGGTGACAGCGGCACATGTCTCTTTCGATTATATTTTGCGTTATGCGCTTGCAAGTACGGTGGCTGAGAACCATCAGCTCCTTGTCAGTGCCGATTATCAGGGAAAAGGCAAGGTGGAAGAGGCTACTTGGGAGGCTCTTAGCTTCAATCTGGTGCAGGGAAGCGACTGGAACACATGGTATAGCAGTGGCAATGTGAACATTCCGCAGAAATACATGGGTGGTAATGTGACTGTGGCTTTGCGCTATAAGAGTACGGCAACTAAAGCTTCAACTTGGGAGGTGAAGAACTTCCTTGTTGTGAAAGGTGAGGGTGGTGATGAGCCTGGCAAAGGTGATGAGGAAACAGGAGTAAAGACTCTCCCTTATTCAGAGGCTTTTGAGACAACGCTTGGCGGCTTCAAGAATGAGACTACAAGCGGAAGCGGAGAGTGGGTTATCGACTTTAAGACTGCTAAGGCTACCGGATATAACAATACGACAACTGAGACTGTGGCTGGAAGCTACTATCTTGTGTCTCCTGAGATATCTCTCTCTGGTGTGACAGAAGCATACGTTTCATACGAATATATTCTCCGATATAATAAGGCTGACGGCAACCAGCAGTTATTTATCAGCGCAGACTATACGGATGGTGCTGCTACTGCCACTTGGACTCCGCTTTGCCAGAAACATACGGAGGGCAGAGACTGGGTTACATTTGAGAACGCTCAGATAGACATTCCTGCTGAGTATATGGGAAAGACTATCCGTCTGGCTTTCTATTATAATACAAATAATGTGAGCGGCTCTACATGGGAAGTGAAGAATTTTTCTGTTCAGCAAGGAAAGGCGGGAGAAGGTAGTGGTGATGACCCTATTGTTCCTGTTGATCCGAACAATCTGTTGAGCAATGGCGGATTTGAAGTATGGTCGGGAAGCACACCTGTAAATTGGAAATCTGAGTCTACTGCTTCAAGTGCCACACTCAAGCAGTCAGCAGATGCACACAGTGGTTCATATTCTGTTGTTGTGGAGGGATCTGCTTCTGCAAACAAGCGTCTGGCTTCTAAAGAAATCACATTGAAGAAAGGATCTTATTCTTATACAGTGTATTTGAAGGCAGAGACATCTTCTAATGCAAGTGCTGCTATCGGTTATGCGGCAATAGGCAGTTCTGTCGTTTATAATTATAAGAAAAAGGAAGGTAGCTCAGCTGTGGATTATTATGATGGTATTACAAATTCAGATTGGATTGAAGCTACAATGAGTTTTACTCTTGATGCTGAGACAAAGGTCTGCCTTTTGGTCATGAACTCAAAGAGTGGCGGTGGTGCCGGTCTTCTTGTTGATGATGCAGTGCTGACAACAGCTGACGGTGGTATTGTCGGTGGAGACACTCCTTCTACTGGTGACGATGATACAGCTCTTTACAGCATTGACTTTACTGGCTCACAAGGTGGATGGACTATCGAGAACAAGCAAAAACCGGATGAACTGAATTATGTTTGGGCACAGAACTCTTCATACGGAATGAAGGCTTCTGCTTTCTATAACAATACTGCCTATGATGTGGAGTCGTGGGTTATATCTCCGGAAATTGACCTGACAAACGCTTCTTCTTCTATCACTCTCTCTATTAACCATGCGGCAAATTTCTTTGCTGATGAAGCTACTATGAAGGCACAGATTGCAGTGAAGGCTTCGGTTGATGGAACCAACTGGACTGACTTGGCTTTGTCAGCTTATCCAAACAATACGAGCTGGACACCTGTGGACGCTACAGCTGATATGTCTGCATACGCAGGAAAGAAGGTGCAGTTGGCATTTGTGTATAAGGCAACTTCTGCCAAAGCAGGAACTTGGGAAGTGATGAGTTTGAACATCAGATAAGTCTTTTCTGACAGATGAAGAAAAAAATATATCGGCTTATATTTTTTATCACATTGGCTACGGCAGTCTCTGCCGTAGCCTCTTGTGAAGATGAGGGCGAGGATTATCAGTTAGGCGGAGGAAACGGAGGTTATGCTGCCAATCCAAATTATCTGGAGCGCATTGAAGTGCCGGCTATGAAGAACTCGGGAACAATCTTCGTGCAACATAGTACAAAGGTGGGTAGTGATTCCGTGATGACTTATTGTCTTGAATACGATAAAAACTTGTACCATTCGTGTTGGGTAGCTTTCCGGTTTGACGGGAATACACGCAATAAGACTGTTTCCCGTTCTGATGAGCCTTTCACTGACGACCCGAAGATTGCGAGTGATTTAAAGATAGGCAATCGTGGCTTTGGAGGCATTTATAATAGAGGGCATCTGTGTGCGTCTGCTGACAGACTGTATGGCAGGGAAGCTAATGAGCAGACTTTCTATATGACCAATATGAGTCCGCAGATTAATAGTTTCAATCAGGGCTATTGGATTACTCTGGAAGAGTTTGTACAGAATAAAGGTCGTGACGCTAATTTTGCCGATACGCTTTATGTCTGTAAGGGCGGGACTATATACGACAACAAGATTCTTGGTTATGTGACAAGGACAAACGGTAATAAGGTACCTGTACCTAAATATTATTTTATGGCTTTACTTCGTGTGAAGAACGGTACATATAGCAGTATCGCTTTTTATATGGAGCATAAAGAATATGGATACACTTATCAAAAGCATGTGCCTATGTCGGAGATGGCAAAGAATGTGGTGACAGTAGATGAGCTTGAAGAACTGACTGGAATTGATTTCTTCCATAATTTGCCGAATACGATAGAGAGTGCTGTTGAAAGACAGTATTCATTAAGTGTTTGGGGACTTAACTGATAGTTCGGATTGTATAAATACTATACCGTTTTTTTATAAACTGAGTCGTTTTAATAAAAAAGCTCCTCCCTTTCCAAAACTCTGTTCAATGGATTTTTGGAAAGGGAGGAACTTTTTTGCAGCATCCAACATATTCTTTTTTATTGCATTCGACATGCTACAGAGTTTATAATAATAATCCCCCTTTACTTGAGTTTGGAATAATTATCAGAACAATCTCAATTGCTTGGGGTCTTCAATTGCATATCCATATAATGCTTCCGGTTAGTTATCAAATAAGCAATACGCTCCCAATACAGAGACCAGATTCACGAAAAAGTTCGTGATGGAGCGGTGTCTTGAGTGTATCAGCTGTACCTTGTTTTTAAGCAGGTCGTTGATGGTTTCGATAATGTACCTCTTCCTGAGCATCATCTTGTCATAGAACGACATGAGCCTGTTCCTCATGTTTGTCTTGATGCTGTGGACAAGTGTTATCCCGTCAGCAAACTGGGAGTCAAACTGTTTCGGTGAGATGTATCCCCTGTCCGCAAAAACTTACCGTAGAGTTCTCTTTCCAGAACTTTCCCCGTTGAAAAAGTTTGGGACCCCATAAATTACCGACAAAATGATATGTTACAATGGACCTCCGTAGAATCGGCTCAAACTGAGCCGGATT